>CAZUGZ010000003.1:3489-84451 GCA_964620555.1 uncultured Alteromonadaceae bacterium | reverse complement strand
GGTGTCGTGACATTTCTCGCCTCCGATCTCTCCAGCTTTATGGTCGGTTCTGATGTGCTGGCCGATGGAGGGCAGTGTATCACCTGAGTGGACAGTTTCTGAATTGGGGGAGATAGATTGATGGGACACACCATGATCGTGATTGTAGGGGCAGGCCCCGGTGGTTTATGCATGGCCATCAAATTGAAGGAGGCTGACATAGACGATTTCGTCATCCTAGAGGCGGGCGACAAGGTTGGCGGGACCTGGTACTGGAATACCTATCCGGGTTGCCAATGCGATATCGCGTCTGCGCTCTATTCTTTCAGTTTCGAGCAGAAGCTCGACTGGAGCAGACCTTTCGCGGATCAACCTGAGATTTTGCAGTACATGCAGGGTATTGCGGATAAGTATGACCTTATGCAGTACATCCGCTTCTACAGCCGTGTAAGTGATATGGTCTGGAGCGAGACCGACACCCGCTGGGTTGTGACAACCGTTGCGGGCGGGACCGTGTCGGCAAACTTTGTGGTTTCCGCCCAGGGAATGCATAACGAACCCTATACACCAAAGTTAGCAGGCCAGGAGAGTTTCGCAGGCACACAGTTTCACGCGGCCCGGTGGAACCATGAACACAGCCTGAAGGGGCGCAAGGTCGCGCTAATAGGTTCGGCTGCCAGTGCGGTGCAGATTGCTCCGGCGATACGACCTGAGGTAGAAGAGCTTGTCATTTTCCAACGCACACCCAACTGGATATTGCCCAAGGATGATACGCCCTATACGACTGAACAGCTCGAGCAGATGCGTTCGAACCCCGAGATAACCCAGAGAGCACGTGAAGAACTGTTCTCCTGGGCGGAAAACACTGCGGCTCTGATCTACAATCCTGAAGGCTCTCACACGGAAAATCTGGAAGCGGCTTGTGAACAGAATCTATCAGTGATTAAGGACCTTGACATACGTGAGAAGCTAGCACCAAAGTATCTGATCGGCGCAAAGCGGATACTGCTGTCCAATGATTATTACCCGATATTCAATGACGATAAGGTTGCCCTGGTCACCAAGCCTATAGAGCGAGTTGCTGAACAAGGGGTAATTACCAATGACGGCAGCCTCTACCAAGCTGATACGCTGGTATTGGCGACGGGGTTCCAGGGCAGCCGCTTCATGTCCACGATAGATGTCGTTGGGGTGAGCAAGCTGAGTATCCATGAAGCCTGGAAAGAAGGAGCACGGGCCTATAAGGGCATTACCACCCAGGGTTTTCCCAACCTGTTTATGCTCTATGGTCCGAACACAAATACGGGTTCGCTGATCTATATGCTTGAGGCACAAGTTGAATATATTGTTAAGAAGCTCGAGCAGATGGCCAGCCATAGCAAGAGCCGAATCGAGGTAAAGCCTGAAGCAGAAAAAAAATTTAACGAGGAATTGCAGGCCATTATCGCCGGTATTGCCGCCTTCCAGGAGGATGTAAAAGGCTACTTCCGGGCGCCCAGCGGGCGTCATGTTACCAACTGGCCGCTCACCATGGGAGAATACAGGGATCGTCTATCTGTTGATGACATGCAGGAGTATCTTGTCAGTTGACAGGGCCGTGGATTAAACATGGAAACACTACTTATCACAGGCGGTGGCAGCGGCATGGGGAATGAGCTAGTCAGAATTTTCGCCCGGGAAGGATGTCGGATCGTGGTGTTCAGACTGGTACGGCAGGAACTTGAGGCTACCGGGCAACTGGCAACCGATGTGGCGCAATAAGCTTATTACGAGTTAATGCGCAGCAAGCCTGTCATCCTGCCGGAGACAATATTCTCTTTTCTCTCCCGGGCTATGCGCACGCTGCTCAGTCGCCCTGGGTGGCCAGACAGCTTCACAAATGGGTGCTACGCATCCAGCTGATACCGGAGACGGCGCCGGCAGTAGCAAGGCCCCGCAGGTAGCGATTATCTAGGAATCGGTTGCCAAGCGCATAAACAATGGGGCAGTGCCTATTTCAATGAACTCGTAGGCAACAAAATGTATTAACCCGACACCCTACGCTCCGCAATGGTGGGTGGAGAGCGGATGGCTTGTCTTCTAGTTTGTGAATTTAGTATACTTATAGCTACTGGGCCGCGCCAGGGTGCCGGTCTGGACGCGGAGGTACTGCGATGACTCTGAGTAGAGCAAACCGGAGGCCGTCCTATAACAATGTCTCATAATGAATCCGATTTAGACGGCGTCAACGAACTGTACGACAGCGCCCTGTTTCGCGTTCACGCCTATTTGAGCGGTGGGGACGAAGTCCATGTCGGTTACTGGGACGACGAAAACAGGAATGCCGGCATGGAATCCGGCTCGAGAAAGTTGACCCAGAAAATGATCGAATTGGCTCAGGTCAAACCGGGACAGCGCTTCATCGATTTTGGCTGTGGATTGGGCGGGCCCGGAATCAAGCTGGCAACGCAAAAGCAATGCCGGTTAAATGGCGTGACGATTTGTGAGTACCAGGTGCCCATCGCAAATCAATTCGCCAATCAAGCCGGATTAGGTGATCAAGTCGAATTTATACTGGCTGACGCCAATAACACACCTTACCCCGACAACCATTTTGACGCAGGCTGGTTTTTTGAAACCATCTTCCATATTGGCCGCGAATCGGGTTTGCGGGAAGCCGCCCGCGTTCTCAAACCGGGTGCGCACCTGTTGATTGCCGATATCACAACCCTGGGTGAAGAGGCACTGGAATGGATTGAAGAAACTGATAAGTTGGCCGTGAATCAATGGGGCAGTGCCGAAGACTATCCTCGCTTGCTGGATGATGCAGGTTTTGACCTTCTGGAATCCAGGGACGTCACGTCTTTCTGCACGGGGCCTTTGGCAATCAATGGACGTATCAGCCTGGAGCATCACAAAGACGGGCTCAGACAAATACAACCAGATGAAGGAGAGACGATAGAGGAGGCGATTGAATATTTCAACAACTTGATTCAGTTGACCGCCGCGAACTGCGGCTACGTCTTCGTCGAGGCACGCAAACGCTAGCTAAATTCGTCCGGTTGTGGTGATACATGTCCCTGGCGAATTAGCGCTTCAGGCCGCCACCGGCAATTGAAATAGCCCGCGACAGTGTTGCTTCCATCCGTAGTTGTTCAGGCTGACGATATTGTCGCCTTCTGAACAAACAGGAGTGTCTCCATCCCGACTGGAATGGCATCGATGCTCGTTGTAGTGATCCTGATAATCCCTGAGCTTGTTTTCCAGATCAGTCGCCGTCCAGAAGAAGGTCTGATCCAGTAACTCTCGCCGCACACCACCAATCAGCCGTTCCACGAACGGGTGAGACTTCGGGACATGCGGTAGGGATTTGACCTCCTCAATTTCGAGAATCCTAGGATTGGCTTTCCAGCGATTATATTGAAACAGTGGGTCGTTGTCGGAGCTGAGTCGTTCTGGCCAGCCTGCTCCAGATGTAGCATCGTTGAACATGCGGCAGACAACGGTCCCATCTACGTTCCCAGCATGGACAGAAAAGCCAATGATCCTGCGAGTGTACTGATCCATCACTACCAGGATCCAATGTGTCTTCAGTGTGATTGACTCAGCACGGAAGAGGTCTACGCTCCAAAGACTGTCCTTTGCGTGCCCGAGGGTTGTCAGCCAAGAAGGCCCGCGATCAGCGGGATCTGGTTTGTAGTGGTCAGCCAGTACACGCCGGACAATATCCTTATCGAGATCAAGACCGAATGCCAGGTTGATCTGCTGAGCAATGCGTGGGCAGCCGTATCGTGGATTGCGCTGCTTCATCTCTACGATGGCTTTGATGACATCCTTGGATGGTCCCTTCGGCCCTGGCTTCTTGCCACCACGAGGTGAATATAGCACGCGATACTTTCGCTTCTTCAGTGCATTGTGGAAATGGAGCAGGGTGGATGGCTTGATGATGATTGCTGCCCGGGCCATTCGGCGGGGTGATAGAAAAAGGGACATGAAGCCGAAGAGGGCGCGATCACGAGTGTTCAGATTGGGTGCTCGCTGCCGAGATCTGCTATGAATGATCAGTTGTTGCTTGAGTAGCAGGTTCTCTGCAATGATGGTACGGCTTCCACCGGGTCTTGCCAGTTTTACTAGCGTGGACAGCAGCTCAAAAAGTAGGAAAAAGAGATCTCTCATTTGCTCCGAGAGTAATATTGCTTGCGGAAAGCGGCAACTACCAACTCTTTGATATCATTGGTGAAATAACAATTCGCCACCAACAGGCCGCCTAGAAGCACCCTGCTGGCACTTGAACAAGCCTCTCACTGAGCATGCGAATTTCGTTGCTGTTGTTGATCAACACTCCAAATGGCAAATCGTGCCGTTGCACAAATTGCTGCAATGATGTCAATTGCTTCAGCGTGGTTTGGCGGCCAAATTTGATTTCAATGGGCAATGTTCCAAAACTGCCATCAAGAATCAGGTCAATTTCAGCGCCATTTTTGGTGCGGTAGTGAAAATAATCCCAGCGAGTTACCTTGCTTGCCTGAATGCCTTTAATTATTTCTTCAATGATAAATGATTCGAAATTTTGCCCGACTTGTGCGGCGCGGAGTAGTTTTTCCCTGGAATCAATGCCTGCCAGGTAATGGTTTATCCCGCTGTCTCTGACTATACCTTTGGGCATCTTTACAGTGGACTTGCTTTTCGAGGTCTCGAAGGAGGGAATAGTTCGCCAAAAAAAAGTTTTGTCGGCTATTTCCAGGTAATCCCTGATTGTGACCTCCGATACATCTACAGAGCGACCTAGTTGTGCCTTATTGATAATCGTCCCCGACAAGGACGAGAGCATGGCAACAAACCGTCGGTAACGGATGGCATCAAGACGTGGAAATAACTTTTTGATATCCCGGTTGATATAGGTACGGTAGTAGTTTTCCATCCAGGCGGCGTACGCATAGTCATCTTCTGACAGGGTGGGTTCAGGATAACCACCACGAAGGAAAAAAGGGATAACATCTTCGACGGGACACTCAAGCGTCTTAATGTAGTCAAGGGTCTCAGTATTCAGTTCCTGTTCAAAAATCTGGTAGAAGGGCGGCAGTGCTTGTTGTCGAACTTCATTCATTTTCAGGGTGCCAATTTCCACGATAGCAATACGGCCCGCCAGTGAGTCACTGGCTTGCTGAAGCAAATCGGGAGAACTCGACCCGGTGAGAATAAAACGATTTGATTCCTGCCGGTTGGCGTCGATGACACCCCTGAATTGTCGGAACAGGCCTGGTAACTCCTGCGCCTCGTCGAAAATAACGTGGCGCGGATATTCCTGGAAAAGGAAGTCGTAGTCACGACTAACAAAGTCATAATCTGCAGCGTTCTCCAGGTCAAAGTAGTGCCATTCGGGCCTTACAGCCCTGCTCAATGTGGTTTTCCCGGTTTGTCTCGCGCCAACTAACAGAATCACAGGGAATATGCCCAGTAACTGGTTGATACGGTCTTCGAGGTTTCGCTTTACATCAGTCATATGCTAACTCTACGCGTGGAATATTCTGGTGTAAAGTCCTGAGTGAACACAGCTGATCAGTCAGAAGGTATCGCTTCGAAAAGGCGAATACCACTATGCCGCGCTTGTCTCTCTGGCCAGCCACCTTTCGGATACGCTTGATGAGACAGGAGCGAAGCAGATTGATGCGCTGATCCCTCGGGATATGTATAAGGGAAAGTCCACGGCAGCGGAAGCTCGGACCGTTCCCACTGCACAGAATTACGCACCAGTTGTTAGCTGAATATCTTGCCAGAGTGTCTATTGAGCAGGGTGGCTTCGCCAAGTGAGTTTGGGACCAACATGGGACCATCTGCCCGCCCTGTCACGCCTCCAAATGCCCAGCCCATATTTTTACGTCTTTGATTTTAATGGCATTGGAGGGCATGGCGTGGCGTCAGAATCACCCTGTGAAGTTTCGAATCCCTCGCTCTTCGCCATTCCCCTTTCTAACCAATAGATTTAAAAGTATTTCTATTTCTCCGCTTCTTTCATGGACCACCTTGGGACAGCTACGAAAAAAGTAGAAACCTTTCGACCGTTTGGTTGCGAGTGCCGCGAGGCCCGGGAAATATGGTTCCCGTAAATTGGAGCTGCCCGGATTACTCAAAGTTGAGGGAGGTTTTTCAGTTTGTATCCCAAGTGTATCCCATGACTTTTTCTAGGATATGGGGTGGAAAACAATCCGTTGCGCGTAAAAAGGGAAAGGATGGTACCGGAGGCCGGACTTGAACCGGCACGCTATTTCTAGCATCGGATTTTGAATCCGACGTGTCTACCAATTTCACCACTCCGGCAGGCACAGGGGCATCGGGAGAGCGCGAATTCTAAACCAGTCAGGTTGACTCGGGCAACGACATTGCCTTGCGATTTTGCCAGTTGGGGTTACACTGCGCCGACTTCGGGTGACCGGCCCAGTCGGGTTTGAATATCGAAAAAGAGAGAGCGATGAAACTAGTCAAAAAGACCCCTGAATTCACCATCTACCTGCGTGGTGACAATCGTTATGCGGTCAGGGGAGGGGATCGCAGGCCCATCAATGGCGAATCGAAAGTTCGCATCCTGGTTGCGGAGGGTCTGCTGAAAGCCGAGCCGGCGGCGAAAGCTGCGGTGGAAAAAGAGAAGGCGAAAAAGGCCCCCGGGGCGGAGGTTTCCGCAGAGGTAGCCGCCGAGGTGGAGGAAAACGTCGCTGCAGAGGAGGAAACCGCTGCAGAGGAAGAACCCGCCGCTGAGGAAGAACCCGCCGCTGAGGCAGAACCCGCCGTGGAGGCAGAACCCGCCGCTGAGGCAGAACCTGCTGCAGAGGCAGAACCTGCTGCAGAGGAAGAACCTGCTGCAGAGGCAGAACCCGCCGTGGAGGAAGAGACCGTCAGCGAGGAAACCGAATCGGCTGACGACGGGAAAGGGGCATAAACGGCACACTCTTCGCCAAGCCGGTCCGCGGCCGGCTGTACAGTTGATGGATCTTTCCGACTTCCAATACTCGCTTCCCAACGAACTCATTGCCCGTTACCCGTTGCCGGAGCGCACCGACAGCAGCCTGTTGTGTCTCGATGCGGCCAGGGCTGAAATCAGTCATCGCCGTTTCACCGACCTGCTGGAGATACTGGCTCCCGAAGATTTGCTGGTGTTCAATGACAGCCGGGTGATTCCGGCGCGCCTGTGGGGACAGAAGCCCAGTGGGGGGAAACTGGAAGTGCTCGTCGAGCGAATCACCGGGCCATCCGAGTGTCTGGCTCTGGTCCGTGCCAGCAAGCCACCCCGACCCGGTACCACCCTGTGGCTGCGTGCCGACCCCGCTGCGACCGAGGTGGCCGCTCGCCTGGAAGTACTCGGCCGCGAGGGGGACCTGTTTGCGCTGCGCCTGATCGGCGGTGCCAGAATGGTGGACATCCTGCATGACATCGGCCACGTACCATTGCCACCCTACATCGACCGCGCCGATGGGGACCTGGACCGGGAGCGCTACCAGACCGTCTATGCCCGCCGCGACGGCTCGGTGGCCGCTCCGACGGCAGGTCTTCACTTTGACCAGGCGTTCATGGAGCGCTGCCGGAAACGGGGTATCGGCGCCGGTTTTGTCACCTTGCACGTGGGGGCGGGCACCTTCCAGCCGGTGCGCTGTCAACGGGTCGAGGACCACTCCATGCACGCGGAGTACCTGGAAGTCTCCCCCGAGCTGTGTGCCCAGGTTCGTCACACCCGGCGCCGGGGCGGCCGCGTGATTGCGGTGGGCAGTACCGCCCTGCGCTCGTTGGAAAGCGCAGCCGCCCGGGGTGAACTCGCGCCGTTTCAGGGAGACAGCGACCTCTTCATCTACCCTGGATACGAGTTCAAGGTCGTGGATGCGTTGCTCACCAACTTCCATTTGCCCGGGTCGACCCTGATCGTGCTGGTCTGCGCCTTTGCCGGCCGGGAACTGGTGCTGCGCGCCTACCGGGAAGCGGTGGCCCGGCGCTATCGTTTTTTCAGTTATGGTGATGCCATGCTGGTATTGCCCCCGGCGCGCAGATGAAAACCCGCTCCCTGCGTTTCGAACGCAAGGCCGCCGACTCCGCGGCCCGGCGCGGTCGAATCCACCTTCCCCGGGGCACTATCGAAACTCCGGCCTTTATGCCGGTGGGTACCTGCGGTACGGTCAAAGGCATGTTGCCGCGGGATATCGAAGCCAGTGGTGCCGAGGTGGTTCTGGGCAACACCTTTCACCTCTGGTTGCGTCCCGGCGTCGAGGTCATTGCCGCCCACGGTGATTTGCACGACTTCATGCAATGGCGGCGGCCCATCCTCACCGATTCCGGTGGTTTCCAGGTGTTCAGCCTGGCGGCAAAGCGCAACATCCAGGAACGTGGCGTCGACTTCCGCTCACCGGTCAATGGCGACAAGGTGTTCCTCGACCCGGAAACTTCCCTGGCGGTGCAGCAAGCGCTGGGTGCCGACCTGATGATGGTGTTCGATGACTGTACTCCCTATCCCGCCAGCGAGGAGCAGGCCCGCAGTTCCATGGAGCGCTCATTGCGTTGGGCCCAACGCAGCCTGGATGCTCATGGCGACCACTCCGCGGCGCTGTTCGGTATTGTGCAGGGTGGAATGTACCCTTCGCTGCGCAGTGCGTGCCTCGGTGCGTTGGTCGAACTCGGCTTTGACGGATACGCCGTCGGCGGGCTCAGCGTGGGCGAGCCCAAACGGGAGTTGTTTCGGGTTCTGGCTGCCCTGGCACCCGAGATGCCCGTCGACGCTCCCCGCTACCTGATGGGGGTGGGGACGCCGCTGGATATTCTGCAGGCGGTGCAATGCGGTATCGATCTGTTCGACTGTGTGCTGCCCACCCGCAATGCCCGTAACGGCCACCTGTTCACTTCCGGCGGCGTGGTCAGGATAGCCAACGCCAGGCATCGACACAGCACCGCGCCGCTGGACGCAAACTGCGATTGCTATACCTGCCTCAACTTCAGCCGCGCCTATTTGCACCATCTGGACAAATGTGGCGAGATGTTGGGGGCACAACTCAACACCATTCACAATATGCGCTATTACCAGCGGCACATGCAGAACATTCGCGACGCCATCGAGGCGGGGCAACTGGAGGTTTTTGCAGCCCGGTTCGCGGCGCAACAGGAGGCCGAAGAACATGCATAAGCTCTGTTTTTACGTTCCCGAATCGCACCTGGAACGGGTAAAGCAGGCCCTGTTTGCCAGTGGTGCCGGGCGCATCGGCGATTACGATCACTGTTGCTGGCAGGTGCTGGGCCAGGGGCAGTTTCGCCCCCTGCCAGGCAGCGAGCCGTTTATCGGTAGCGAGGGGGCGGAGCAGGAGGTGCCGGAGTACAAGGTGGAACTGGTGGTGGCCGATGAACTGGTGGAGCCGGCGTTGGCCGCCCTGCGGCAGGCGCACCCCTACCAGGAACCGGCTTTCGATCTTTGGCCTCTGCGCTAGGAGTCTGCGCCGTAGAAAAATCCGTCGTGAGGATGTGGCACAGCGGGCCATCAGGCAATAGCAACAGGAGAAGAAACGTGAAGTACAGTCTGGACGGTGTCGCCGTTACCCTGCACGGCGATGGACATTTTATCGCCCCCGACGCCGCGGTGATCGGTGATGTTACGCTGGAGGAAAAGGTCAGTATCTGGTTCGGCGTGGTGGTTCGTGGCGATGTGGAAAGAATCCTGATTGGGGCCGGGTCCAATATTCAGGATGGCACGGTCTGCCACGCTGACCAGGGCAAACCACTGGTCATCGGCCGCAACGTGACGGTGGGGCACAGGGCCATGCTGCACGGCTGCCACATCGGTGACGACTGCCTGATAGGCATCAACGCGGTGGTGCTGAACGGAGCCAGGGTGGGCAGGGGCAGCGTCATTGCCGCCAACAGCCTGGTCCTCGAGGGCATGACGATTCCCGACTACAGTATGGTCATGGGCTCGCCAGCCCGGGTCAAACGGCAGTTGACTGCACAGGAACAGGAATTGTACGCGCAGAATGCCGCCAGATATGTGCGCAATGCCCGCCGCTATGGGGCGGGCCTGCGCGAGCAGGAGTGAAGCGAACTCCCGCCAATGGACTACACCTGAAGCTTAGACGGCTACGACGTTCTCAGCCTGGGGGCCTTTCTGGCCTTTGGTGATATTGAATTGAACTTTTTGGCCCTCGGCGAGGGTTTTGAAACCGTCGCCCTGAATTGCCGAAAAATGGACGAAGACGTCGGGTCCGTGTTCCTGTTCGATAAATCCAAAACCCTTGGTTTCGTTAAACCACTTAACGGTACCGGTAGTATTGCTCATATTGTAACCTTTGAAAAAATAATCAGTGTGCGACCGGTGGTCGCGATCTTCGGGGGACAGCTTGAACTTATGATTAACGAAACGATGTACCAGGATGAACTTCGACTTTGTCTTGCATAAATGCCTGCTGAACCTCAGCCATGCGAGTATGGCCCCGGATGGCGGCTGTTAACATCACGGATAAGGTGAATAGTTCGCATTTTTTTTGGTGAGGGACGGGTGTAGTTCGTCGTCGCAGGGGCAATTCCCCGGAAGCCCTCAAGAGTATTTGCCGGCGCCCGTGCGTCAGCGCCCCTTGATGATCGGCGAGAGCTTGGGTACCGTGTAGCGGCTCAGCGCAGTGACGATGGTCGATGCCACAGCAGGGGCAGGTCAGGCCCAGCCGCCCATTTGCAAAAGAGCAGCGTCCGTGTTTTGTAGTCTCTGGTTCTGCTGAAACAGGTTGGGTCAGGTTGGGCCATGCGCCATTTCGCGTCATCGTTGTTTTGATGCACGCAAACATCTCGTTGGGAAAGGAGCCAATATGAGTGAGAACACCGAACCGGAAGAGGTTCGTATCCATCGTGGTTTGAAGGGTGTGTATTTTGACCGGTCACCGACCACGCATATCGATGGCCGAGCGGGCGAACTGCGATACTGGGGTTATTCCATACACGATCTGGCGGAACATTCCACCTTTGAGGAAACTGCCAGTTTGCTGCTCACCGGCGAATTACCGACCAGCGAGCAACTGGCGGCATTTGAGAGGCAGTTGAAAGCGGGCCGCAGTCTTCCCGAAGAGATCATCGATATCATCCGCTCGCTCAAGACGGCGCACCCAATGGAAGTGTTGCGCACCGCCGTGTCGGCGCTGGCGGCTTTCGATGCGGACGCATCGGACAATTCGCCCGCTGCGGCGTTGCGCAAGGGCATACGGCTGTCGGCCCAGGTGCCGGTCATCGTTGCGGCGCACCACCGCCTGCGCCAGGACAGGGAGATCGTCACCCCGGACCCGGAGCTGGGTCACGCCGCCAACTTTCTCTACATGCTGTTGGGCAGGAAACCGAGTGCGGATGCGGCGCGCCTGATGGACCTCGATTTCATTCTGCACGCCGAGCATGGCTCAAACGCATCATCCTTTACCGCACGCGTGGTAACCGGTACCGATGCCAATCTGCACGCCGCAGTCACTGCCGCGATAGCCGCATTGTCGGGCCCGGCCCACGGTGGCGCTGCCGAAGACGTGATGCATATGGCTCGCGAAATCGGCGAGCCCGCGAATGCGGCCGCGTTTGTCAAGCGCAAGCGTGCCAACCGGGAACCGGTCATGGGTTTCGGGCACCGGGTATATCGCGCGGAGGACCCCCGTGCCCGACACCTGCGCGACGGCGTTGCCAGGCTGTCCGTCGAAATGGGCGAGCCGCATTGGCAGCAGATACTCGAGGCGGTAGTGGAGGCGATGCGGCCGTATTCCCGCCTCGGTGTCAACGTCAACGTCGACTTCTATTCCGGAGTCATCTACCACCTGCACGGCATACCCGAGGATATATTTGTTCCGATCTTTGCCATAGGCCGAGTGCCGGGCTGGACGTTGCAGGTGTTGCAGCAGATGGAAAACAATATTCTGATTCGACCACTGTTGCAGTACAACGGTCCGGATTTGAGACCGTATGTACCCATGGGGAAACGCTAGCGCCCATGGCGTTTCTCGACCGGTACATCACTGCCGCCAAGGGCGAATCGGGGCGCGTCGTATTTCCCGAGGGCAGCGACCCGAAGGTCGTCCGGGCCGCGCACTTTCTGCAAAGTGAAGGTATTGCCGAAGTCGTCCTGCTCGGCGATTCCGAAACGGTCGGGAAGTGCGCCGCCGGGCAGGGGGTGTCGCTGGCGGGCCTGCGCGTCATCGACCCGGCGGAATCCGGACACGGCGCCGCCTATGCGGAAATGTACGCCGCCGCGCGCGGTGGCGTCCGCGAGGGTGTGGCGCGACGTGCGCTGCGCAAGCCGTTGTACTTCGGCGCCATGATGGTCAAGGCCGGTGACGTCGATACCATGGTTGCCGGTATCGCCAATCCGACCCGGCGAGTCATTGAAGCAGCGAGCCTGTGCGTCGGCTTCGCCCAGGGAATAGAGACTGCGTCAAGTTTTTTTCTCATGTTGGTGCCGGGAATCGGACAGCCGATGCTGTTTGCCGACTGTGCGGTCAACGTGGACCCCGGCGCGGAGGAGTTGGCGCACATCGCGCTGGCTACGGCACAGAGCGCCGCGCGTCTGCTGGAAGAGCCGCCCCGGGTGGCGATGCTCTCCTTTTCGACGCGTGGCAGCGCGGTGCACCAGCGCGTCGACAAGGTGGTCGAAGCCCTCGAAATCGCCCGGCGCAGCGCGCCGGGGCTGGCTATCGACGGTGAGTTGCAGGCGGACAGCGCGCTTTCTCCCGCGGTGGCAGCGAAGAAGGTGGCTGGCGCAAGTGAAGTCGCCGGCCGCGCCAATGTACTGATTTTCCCGGATCTGGATTCCGGCAATATCGCCTACAAGCTGACGCAGTACCTGGCAGGTGCGGAGTCGATCGGACCGATACTACAGGGGTTTAGCCGTCCGGTGGCCGATCTTTCGCGCGGCGCCAGTGTCGACGACATTGTCGGGACGACGGTGCTGTCACTGGCGTTGGGAAATTCCCCGACGTGACGGGCTTACTCCCCGGATTGATCCCAGTTTGGGGCGCGTTTTTCCAGGAAGGCAGTGAGCCCTTCGCGGCCCTCGTCGGAATCGCGCAAATCGGCAATCAACTTGACGGTGTCGGCGATCATGTCATCGCCGATGGGGCGGTTTGACACATCGAAGGCCAGTTGCTTGGCCCGCTGTACGGCGTTGGGACCATTGCGGATCAGGGTTGCGGCCAACTCGTCGATGGCGGCGTCCAGTTCTTCCTCGGCAACGACACCACTCAGAAAACCCAGGGCCAGTGCCTGCTCCGCATGGACCGCCAGCCCGCTCATGAACATGCGCCGGCAGGCCTTTTGCCCGATGGTGGCGGCCACGTAGGGGGCGATAGTCGCCGGGAGAACGCCCAGCTTGACTTCGCTGGTGGCGAAGCGGGCCCGGGGTGAACCGATGGCGTAATCGCAGCAGCACACCAGCCCCACGGCACCGCCCATGGCGGCACCCTGCACCCGGGCAATGGTGGGTTTGGGCAGGGAGTTGAGGGTCTTCATCAGGCGTGCCATCTGGCCGCCATCCGCCAGGTTCTCCGCATAGCTGTTCTCGCCCATGCGGCGCATGTAGCCAATGTCGCCGCCGGCGGAGAAACTCTTGCCTGCACTGCCCAGCACCACCACTCGTACCGAATTGTCTGCCCCTGCGGTCTCCATGGCTTCGATCATCCGTAGTACCTGATGGTCGTCGAAGGCGTTGTGTACCTGCGGGCGATTCATGGTGATGGTTTGAACGCCATTTGCGCTGGTTTCGACTTTCAGTTCCGCTGAATCTGCCATTGGTCACCTGTTGAAGTCATGGAACCGCCCCCCGGTGAGCGGTTCCTGCGAACGCTGCCGGATATCCGCGCCGCCACAGGGAATGCCCCATGCCGGTAGGCTAAATGACAAGGTAGCTCTGGTCTATGGGTCAGGACACCCACAGGAACATTGTGATGAGCAAAATGCTGATGAGCAGGCACCAGCCGTCCGACAGCAGTTTGAGCGGTAGCGGGGCACCCCGGACTTCCTTGAATTCACGCATCACAAAGCGCACCTTGATGATGGCTATGATCAGGATGGCTATTCCCATCAGTTGGCGGTTTTCGGGCCCGGCGTTCTGGTCGAGGGCCCAGGATGCCAGTGTGGCGCCAACGAGCAGCAGCCAAACCAGGGTTACTCGCGTTGCAATCAGATTTTCCATGAAATCAGTTCACCAGGTACAGTAGCGCAAAAAGAATGATCCACAGCAGGTCCACCAGGTGCCAGAAAATGCCACCGCTTTCCAGAGTCTCTATCTCCGAAATGGACAATGGTTGGCGCCGAGACCGGCTGAATAAAGTCAGGAAGGTCAGGATGCCCATACCTACCAGGACGTGAAGGGCATGAATACCAGTAAACAAAAAGTAGAACATGAAAAAATCGTTGGTGGCGACGGTGATCCCGGCCTGGATTTTTTCTCCGTATTCGAAAAATTTGATGACGATGAAGCCTGCGCCACACAACAGTGCAAGAAAGAACAGGGTTGACGGTGTCTTCTCGCGCCCCAGGCGAGCGGCGTGCACCGCGGTTGCGACCAGCCAGGAACTGCTCAACATGACGACCGTATTGAGAACGCCAAAATACTGGTTCAATTGCTGTTGGGAGGTGCGGAACAATTCCACCTCAAATCCCCGATAGTACAGGAACGTCAAAAAAAACAGCGAAAATACCAACAGGTCGCCGAACACAAATACCCAGATTCCGGTTTCCCCCGGTATTCGACGGGCGTTCGGAACCGGCTGAAAATGTTCCGTGGCAGTTGCGGTTGAATTCATGGATTGGCTTCGCTGGGGGGGACAGGTAATCGGTTTATGATTGCATTGTATCTAACGGTGGTTACAATTGCAACGGAACCAGCCAGATACGCAGGAGCATCCTTGTGAATGATCGCCACTTTACAGTCGATCCCGCAGAATATCCCTTCGCAAGCCACTGGTTTCAGTGCCGGGGAAGCGCCATGCATTATGTCGATGAAGGGGAGGGCACGCCCGTCGTAATGTGCCACGGCAACCCCACGTGGTCGTTTCTGTATCGTAAGGTGATCGGGGAACTGCGCAGTGACTACCGTTGTATTGCCTTCGACCTGCCGGGGTTCGGATTCTCCGAGCACCCCGACCCGTACGGCTATACTCCCCGGGAGCACGCGCTGCGGGTCGAGGAGTTGTTGCTGGATCACCTGCAGCTCGAGGATTTTATCCTCGTGATGCAGGACTGGGGTGGCCCCATTGGGCTGGACATTGCCACCAGGCACCCGGACAAAATCGCCGGTCTTGTCCTGAGCAGCACCTTCGCCTGGCCACCCACGACGATATCCAAAGTGTTTTCCGCGGCCATGGGTAGCCGCCTCGGCCAATACCTCATTCTGCGGCACAATTTCTTTGCCGCGCGCCTGGTCCCGATGCTATTGGGTTCCGGAACACCGAAGGGCATTCTCAAGGCCTATTCCGACCCATTTCCCACACCCGATTCCCGCCGGGGTACGGCCGTATTCCCGGAACAGATCAGGGGCGCTTCTGCCTGGCTTGCCCAGCTCGAGAGCCGGTTGCCTGCTTTGCGCAGGGTGCCGGTCGAATTCGTTTTCGGCATGAAGGATCTGGCGACCAGGCCGGCCGACCGGGAGAGGTGGCTGCATCACTTTCCCGATGCCGGTGTGCAGGAAATTCCGTCGGCCAATCACTTTACCCAGGAGGATTGCCCCGAAAACTACGTCGAGGCGGTCGGGCGAATCCGCGCCCGCATGCCACTTCCCGAATGACTCCCTGAAACGTGCCGTTTGCCGGTCTGTGCTCAGACCTGCTGTATGGCCTTCAGTATTTCAGCCGGCATGCCGGTTTCGCCCGATGTGTAGCCGCTGATCATGTCAAATACGCCGTTAAACCGGCGTTTCAACTCGCGCCCGCATTGCTCTGAAGTACCAACGACGGCAAAGGCGCCGAGCACTTCATCTGTAACCAGTTCACCCATTTCATCCCATCGGCCAAGTTTGGAAAGCCTGCGGGCTTCGGGGTGAATATCCTCCCAGCCATGGATTTTCAAAACCGGGACGTAAGCAGGTGTGGAGAGATAAAACGCGACGGATTTTCTCGTGGCTTTGATGGCATTATCCAGGTCTTCCTGGTTGTCCCCAAAGGCGATAAAGGGCATACCGACAAACCGGAACTGGTCCCGGCTGCGTCCGTGTTTTTCCAGCGTTCTCTCAATGGTGGGGACGGTGACCTCGCGCAGGTATTTTTCCGTGGTGAAACTGTGGCAAAACAACCCGTCGGCAACTTCTGCCGCCACTTTGGTCATTTCCGGACCTACCGCACCCAGCATCACTCCTGGCCGTCCGTATTCGGTATTCAATGGTGTAAACATCGGGGTCATCAGGTTGAAGCGATAGAACTCACCTTCAAACCGAAGTGGCTTGCCTTCGTACCAGGTATCCCAGATCGCGTGTAGCGCTTCAATATACTCGCGCATGCGAGGCGCCGGGTGAGACCAGGGCATGGAATAGCGCCGGGTAATATGGGGCTTGATCTGTGAGGCGATGCCAAAGGTAAAGCGCCCGCCGGACAGGGCATTGACGTCATTGGCGGAACAGGCGGCCAACATGGGGGAGCGGGCAAAGGCGACCGTGATGTAGGTGATGATCTCCACCGAGCTGGTGCGATCGGCCAGCAATGCCGATTTGATAAAGGGATCGTGCTTTGATTCATTGGCGAAGAGGGCATCGTAGCCGAGAGACTCCAGTCGCGCTGCTTCGGACGCACAGGCTTCGGGGGAATTGAGCATGGTGGCCAGTTTCATGAGCAGTGTTCCAGGTCGCCGGGTTGCGACCATTGTAGCACTTGTTACAGTCCAGCCCGCATATCTCACCAAAGGTTGTAGCGAGGACGTCGAGACGCCGCTGTGGCAGGGTGCGCAGACTCCTAGTCTGCCCCTGATGCCGGTCCCGGATTTCTCGGTTTCATTCTCACATTGAGGTGGTACAGGCCGCGAAAGGCGATGCCGGGCAAAAATGCCAGGGCGTCATCCAGCAGTTCGGCGCCCTCGAAGCGCCTGACCAGTTCCGCAAAGAAAATACCCAACTGTAATTTCGCCAACCCATGGCCCAGACAGTGGTGCAATCCAGGGTTGAAGACCAGTGACTGGTCAATGGCATCGCGCCCGGGGTCCAGTTTTTCCGGGTCGGGAAATATTTCCGGATCTCGATTGCCCGTGCACAACATCATGAACAGAACCTGCCCTTTCCTGAGTCGCTTGCCGTGCCACTCGAAGTCTTCCGAAACAAAACGGGATTGCGAGGTCATCATGGCAATTCGACGCATCAGTTCCAATACACAGGTGTTTGTTTGTTCCGGGTGTCGATACATGTAATCCCAGAATTCAGGGTTTCTCGATAACGTTTCCAACCCCAGAGACGTCGTGTTCATGGTGCTGTCATGACCGGCAATAACGAGAACATGCAATGCACCAAGCATTTCGTCCGTGGTCAACTGGTCACCTTCATCCCTGGCTTCAACGAGTGCACTCAACAAATCGACCCGGGGGTTTACGCGGCGCTTTTCGATTTCCGCACCCAACATCACGTTCATTTCAGCCATTGCCGCATCCATTGCCAATAGCTGTTCATGGGTTGCGTTCGGGTTGCCTGCAGCTTCCAGGAGGGCGTTGCCCCACTCGCGCAATTTGTCCTGGTTTTCCTGGGGAAGGCCCAGGAGTTCCAGAATGACGCCACCGGTAAGGTTGCGGGCAATTTGCTCGTTGAATTCGATCTCGGGTTCCCGCTCCAGTCGTTCCATCACCTGCTGGACGCGCGCCTCGATAAATGGGCGCAGCGCATTGAGGACTTTTCTGTTCAGGGATTTGACGATCAGTTTTCGGAGGCGGGTGTGTCTGGGTGGATCAAAACTGATTATCCAATTGGGCATGTAGTGCATGATCGTCGGATACAGGCGTGCGCGGTCCTGTTCCGGGACTTTGCCGACCGTCACCTGCACGAGCCGGTCACAGGATAGTGGTAGATGCCCGGCAGCGGCTTCCCCTATTTCGGCGTGACCGGATACGATCCAGGCTTGATTGACCTCACTCCAGAAAATTTTGTCGCGTTCGCGCATGGCATCGAGCCTGGGTAAAATGCCATTCCCGAGTCTTTGAAAGTCAGCAAAATTCAGGTCGATATTTTCCGGTTGCGACTGGGCGCCCATAGCTGCTCTCTCCTGCAATCTGAAACCCGTTGCATAATGCAAAAAACGATTGTAACAATGATCGTGGATTACTGGTCAAATTGTCGGCCCGGCCCCGCCCGGCGTTGCGGGCATGTGCGGGCCAGGGAAGTGCGATTTGACGGCGTCGCACAGGTGGTGTGTCGAAATGATTGAACATCCAGGATATCACGCCGACGTCGACCCGGACCGTCCGGCGTTGGTCATGGCAGAGACCGGCGAGACTCTCAGCTATGGCAAACTGGCCGACGGTGCGGCACGTTGCGCCCGAATGTTGAGTGACCTCGGCTGCGGGCAGGGGGACACCATCGCCCTCCTGTCGGAAAATAACCTGGCGTTTGTGGAATTGTGCTGGGCAGCGAAGGACAGCGGACTGCACTATGCCTGTATTTCTACCCGGCTCAATGCACCGGAGGCCGCCTACATCGTGGAAAATTCGGGGGCGCGGGTGTTGATCGCCTCCGCTGAAATGACAGACCTCGCGCGGCGGGCAAGCGCCTCTCTCCCAACGGATATCCTCAGGCTTGTGGTGGGTGGTGACGCCCCCGGCTTTCAGCGCTACGAGCCGCTGCGCGATGCCCGGGAGCCCAGACCCCTGACCGACCGGGTGCGGGGTGCCTCGATGCTCTATTCTTCAGGCACCACGGGCAGGCCAAAAGGCATTCGTACGCCGTTGCAGGATGTGCCGCCCACCGAACCACCCCTGCGCCACCGGTTGCTCGCGAATTTTTTTGGGCTCGATGGCAATACGGTATTCCTGAACCCGGGACCGTTCTACCACGCGGCACCCCTGCGCACCATGATGGCCGTGCAGCGCCTGGGCGGAACGGCGATTGGGTTCGAGCGCTTTGATGCCGAAACGGTGCTGCACGCAATGCAACAGTTTTCGGCAACCCACGGATTCTTCGTTCCCACAATGTTCACGCAAATGCTGAAGCTGCCTGCAGCGGTGCGTGACGCTGTGGATATTTCCTCCATGCGCTGTGCCATACACGGTGCCGCGCCCTGCCCAATAGCGGTCAAGGAGGCCATGATGGACTGGTGGGGGCCGGTAGTGTACGAGTTGTACGGTGGAACGGAGGGCGTTGGCCATTTCTTTATCAGCCCCGGGGAGTGGGTTCAAAAGAAAGGTTCGGTTGGCAGGGCCGCCAGGGGCTGTGTCGTGCGTATCGTCGATGACCAGGGCAGGGAACGGCCCCCCAATGAGCCAGGGCTCATCTACATGGGCAATGGCCGGGAGTTCGAGTACCACGGTGACGAAGCCCGGACCCGGGAGGTTTGCACCGACGATGGATTGGTGACCATGGGTGATATCGGGTACCTGGACGAAGACGGATACCTGTTCCTCACCGACAGGAAATCCCACACGATCATCTCCGGCGGGGTCAATATCTACCCGCAGGAGGTGGAAAACATCCTGATCGAGCACCCCGCGGTCGAAGATGTCGCCGTCATCGGAGTGCCCAATGAGGAATTTGGAGAAGAGGTCAAGGCGGTCGTGGTTCCCGGCCCCGCGGATGAAGACCGGGAGGCTCTCGCGGAGGACATCATCGCCTGGTGCAGAGGCCGCCTGAGTCCTGTCAAGTGCCCGCGCTCAGTGGATTTTGTGGAGCAACTGCCGCGCAGTGATGCGGGAAAACTGTTGAAACGAATCGTTCGGGCACCCTATTGGGAAGGGCACGATTCCAGCATTATCTGAAATCCGGGCCAACTGCGATTGCAGATAAGGGAGAATCTCATGACAGTAAGTATCGACCTCTGCGGGGCGCACCGCCCTGATCGCTGGAGGTTCCCGCGGTATCGGCCTTGGCATTGCCCGTAAATTCCGTGAGGCTGGAGCACACGTTCATGTGATAGAACTGAAGTAGATTAATGGCCATGAATCTGGCAGCAGACGTCGCACCCGTCAGGCCAGACCCAGGTCAGTCGCCTGGGAGCCCTCAAACCCGGCATTGGTATCACGCTTGAAGTTGCCCGCGCCGTTCTGTCAAAGGTGTAGCACCGATAATCCAACGAGAGAGTATTATGATTGATTTCCAGATGTCTGAAGAACAGTTGGCACTGCAGCAACGTGTCGGGGAATTCGTAGTCGAAGAAATTATTCCCTTCGAGAGAGACCCTCGCCTCACCACCCACGGCCCGACTGATGAACTTCGCGTGGAGTTGAATGCCTTGGCCAGGGAAGCCGGACTGTTTGCACCCCACGTCCCCACACACTGGGGGGGCATGGGTCTTGATCACATGTCCTGCGCCATCGTGTTCGAGGCAGCCGGTTACTCACCACTGGGTCCGGTCGCCATGCACTGCGCCGCACCGGACGAAGGCAATATGAACCTCCTGCACAAGGTGGCGACAGAGGCGCAGAAAGAGCGCTGGCTGAGGCCCTTCGCCGCGGGGGAAATACGCTCCAACTTTTGCATGACCGAGCCAGGTGGCGCCGGAGCCGACCCCTCCAGCTTGCGGACCAAGGCCCGCTACGACGGCGATGATTTCATCGTAAATGGCGTCAAGTGGCTGATTACCGGCGCCAAGGGATCCGCATTCACCATTATTTTTTGTGACGTGGAAGCCGAGGGCGATAAACCGGGTGGGCCTACCATGCTGATTTCAGACATGGACCAACCCGGCATCGGCATCAGTCGCGAACTGGACACCATTGACAGTAGCTTCACAGGTGGGCATTGCGAGCTAAGCTTCGAAAACCTGAGGGTTCCTGCCGAAAACGTGCTCGGTGAAGTCGGCGAAGGCTTCCGCTACGTGCAGGTGCGTCTGGCGCCGGCACGACTCACCCACTGCATGCGCTGGCTGGGTGCGGCTCGCCGCTGCCACGATATCGCCCTGGACTATGCGCGCGACCGCCAGGCATTCGGCAAGCCGATTGGTGAGCACGAGGGTATCGGCTTCATGCTGGCCGATAACGAAATCGACCTGCAGCAAAGCCGGTTGATGATCTGGTGGACAGCGGCGGCACTGGACGGCGGTAGCAAGGGCCGTCACGAATCGAGCATGACCAAGACGGCCGTCTCCGAAGCCGTATTCCGCGTCGCCGACCGCTGCGTACAAGTGCTCGGCGGCATGGGTGTAACACAGGACACGGTGGTAGAGTGGGTCTTTCGTGAAGCCCGCGCTTTTCGCATCTACGACGGTCCCTCGGAAGTGCATCGCTGGGCGATAGCCAAACGGATTCTCAGGAATGGCTGAGCGGTTTCACGCTGTTGATATCAACGGTGAGTTCCGTGCACCAGCATTTGAACTATATCATTCGTTATATTAAAATTGCGTGCTGGCCCTGCCCCGGTCAGCAATTCGGCATGGCAGGCCCGGTTTCGAATACCGGCCCTCATCGATACCCTGTTTTCATTCGGCCAGGGCTCATCGATTGGAGCAATGTTTCAGGAGCGCAATGATGGTGGCCCAACGAGATATCGATATCGATCTGCAACTCGACCCCCAGCGCCACGGTCTGGATTTTATCAGGGATACCAACGAGTTGAGGGAATTCGACCCAATCTACTGGAGCGAGGCCTCCAACTGCTGGATCGTCACCCGTTTCGAAGATGTTGCCGATGGCTTCGAATGCCGGGTGCCGCTGATGAATGCGGGCCGGAATGAATTCTCCCTGGCGTCCATTCCGCCGGAAGAACGGGCGCAGCGCATACCCACCATGGCGCACTATGTGAAGCACTGGATTGTCGGTGTCGATGGCGAAGAACATGCGCGTTTGAGAAAGTTGGTAATGAAGGCCTTTCACAGAAAGATGGTGGAAAAATTGCGGCCCTATGTCAGGGAGCGCGTCAACTTTCTCCTGGACAAGGCGCTTGTCACACCTGAAATCGAATTCAATGAACAGATCGCCCGTCCGTTGCCCGGATACCTGATATTCAAGATGGCCGGGATCCCCGAGGAACATTTTTCATCGCTGCGCTACTGGGCAAATTCGATCGTCGAGGGCATGACCTCATCCATGCCGTCTCCCGAGGTCCTCGAGAACACCGAGAAGGCTACCGTCGAAATGGGAGAAATGCTCAAGGTGGAGTTGGAAAAACGGAAAACCAACCCCACCGATGATTTATTGACCGCCTTGCTTCACGCCACGGAAGATGGCGACCGGTTGACCATGGATGAGTTGCTCGCGACCATGAATGTGGTGATGATCGCCGGACACGACACCACCAGCAACACCATGACCATGGGGGTGGAAATGCTGAGCAGGCACCCCGAGGCCTGGCAATACATGTACGAAAACCAGGACCGGATGCTGGACTGTGTTCTCGAATTGATGCGCTATGTTTCCATGTCTTCAGGCCAGCCTCGTCTCGTCGGCGAAGATTTCGAGTGGCACGGCAAACAGTTGAAAAAGGGCGAGATCGTGTTCCTGTCCATTCAGGGCGCCAACCGGGACCCACGGGTCTGGAATGAACCCGAAAAACTCGATTTCACCCGGGACAATACAAATTCACAGGTCTTTGCCCCCGGAGTGCACCATTGCATTGGGCATCTGTTGGCCAAAATGCAATTGGTTGAATTCTTCACGGCACTGGTGAACCGATTTGAATCGGTGGAAGTCCTCGACAGGAAGCTGGATTTCATGCCCGTCGGGGTTTTTCGGGGCCTGTATGGCATGAACGTGAGGTTTACACCCCGCCAATGACTCGTTGCGGCCGGAGAAGTCCGGCCGTGGTACACTCCGGACTCCCGCAAGCCGCTCTGTCGATTCCCGAAGTTGCCCGGCAACGCTTTCGTCGAGGCGCTTTCATTGAATGCAAAAGAGGTTAACTGAGAGGACGAAATGGACCTGAACTTCAGCGAAGAGCAGTTGGCCATTCGAGACGCCGTTGCAAAGGTCTGCAGTGCGTTTGATGACGAATACTGGACCGGGAAGGACAACAAGGCAGAATTCCCACATGAATTCCATCGTGCAATGGCAGAGGGCGGCTGGCTCGGCATTACCATGCCGCAGGAACTGGGCGGCTCCGGCCTGGGGGTTACCGAAGCTGCCGTCATGATGAATACCGTGGCCAGGAGTGGTGGTGGAGCCGCTGCCATGTCCACGCTGCAGATCAATCTCTTTGCCCCGCACCCGATCGTCGTTCTCGGTACGCCGGAACAGAAAGAACGCATGCTGACGCCGCTCATCAGCGGCGCTGAAAAAACCTGCTTTGGCGTCACCGAAGCCAATGCCGGTCTCAATACCACGGCGATTACCACGTTTGCCAAAAAAGTCGACGGCGGCTACATCGTCAATGGCAGCAAAATCTGGACATCCACTGCACAGGAAGCGGACAACATCCTCCTGCTGGCCAGGACCACGCCCCGTGAAGAGTGCGACAAGCCCACAAATGGTATGAGCATCTTTTTCACCAGGCTCGACCGCAGCAAAATCGAGGTGCAACGCATCCCCAAGATGGGGCGGGCGGCGGTGGATTCCAATGCCATTTTCATTGAAGACCTGTTCGTTCCCGAAGAAGACCGCATCGGAGAGGAGGGCAAGGGGTTTTACTACATCCTTCACAGCATCAACCCGGAACGCATCATCGTTGCCGCAGGTGCTCTCGGCATCGCCGAGGATGCCCTGCGTCGTGCATCCCAGTATGCCCGCGAGCGCGAAGTCTTCGATCGTCCCATTGGTATGAACCAGGGCATCCAGCATCCGCTGGCGGAAAACTGGTGCCAGATCGAGGCGGCCCGCATGATGATGCTGAAAGCGGCCACGTTGTACGACGACGGCGAGCCCGCCGGCGCCTATGCCAATGCTGCCAAGCTCCTGGCCGGGCGCGCGGCATTTGATACGGCGACGCAGGCGGTATTGACTCACGGTGGAATGGGGTACGCCAAGGAGTACCAGGTCGAGCGTCTGCTTCGGGAAGCCATGCTCCAGCGCCTGACGCCGGTTGGCGAGCAGTTGATTTTGAGCTTTATTGCCGAACGGGAACTTGGCCTGCCGAAGTCCTATTGATTGTATTGCTCCAGGAGTCTGTGCCGTACTCCCATCGCCGGCTGACTACCGCGCGATGTGCGGCACGATCAGGATGGCAACCGTTTGCCAATGTCTACGAGGGTGCGGGAAATATGATTTCGAGAACGATTTTTACGGAAGACCACGAAATCTTTCGCGAGCAGGTTCGCCGGTTTATCGAACGGGAAATTAGCCCCCATCACGCGCAATGGGACAGGGACGGCGTCGTTCCTCGGGAGCTTTGGCTGAAGGCGGGTGCGGCGGGTTTGCTCTGCTCCAATGTAGCAGAAGAGTACGGCGGTCCCGGCGCCGATTTTCTCTACAACGTAGTTATCCACGAAGAATTGGCCACGGCGCTTGCGACCGGCCCCGGGTTCGGCGTCCACTCCGATATGGCTGCCGTATACATCACCCGCTTCGGCACCGAAGAACAAAAGAGAAAGTGGCTCCCGAAGATGGTCTCGGGTGAGGTCATCGCTGCCATCGGGCTTTCCGAACCCGATGCGGGCAGTGATCTCAAGGCGATCAAGACGCGTGCCGTTCGCGACGGGAACCACTTCGTGATCAACGGTCAGAAAACCTGGATTTCCAACGGCCAGCTCGCCGATATCGTCATTCTTGCCTGTAAAACGGACCCCGCCGCAGGCGCCAGGGGCATGAGCTTCATTATCGTGGAGACCGGCAGCGAGGGTTTTGCCCGTGGCCAGAACATTGGAAAGATCGGCCTCAAGGCGCAGGACACCTCCGAATTGTTCTTTCAGGATGTGAGAGTGCCCGTTGAAAACCTGATCGGCAAGGAGAACGAAGGATTCAGGATCGCCATGGCAAACCTGGCTCATGAGCGCATCTCCATAGCCTGTTCCGCAATCACCCAGGCCGAGGCTGCGATCCGATGGACCGTGGACTACACCAGGGAGCGCAAGGCATTTGGCAAGGTGGTGGCCGATTTTCAGAATACCCGTTTCGCGCTTGCCCAACTGGATGCCGAAGTTTCAGCCCTGCGCATTTTCATCGACAAGTGTCTCGAGTTGGCGAACGAACAGAATCTGGATGTGGTCGATGCCGCAAAAGCCAAGATGCTGTCAACCGAGTTATTGGGCAGAACCGCGGACCAGTGTCTCCAGCTCCATGGCGGATACGGTTATACCCTGGAATATCCCATAGGCCGACTCTTTATCGACACTCGGGTTCGCCGGATTGCCGGCGGTTCCACGGAAATCATGAAAGAGATTATCAGTCGGAAATTGTTCGAAGACTGATTTCGTGTTGCGAGACAGCCACATCGCTGATCGGTCGGCGTCGATGACTCGTGTTCTTCGGAAAAGCCAACCTGAATGGCTTGGGTATCGGAATCTCCAGGAACTTACCGGGGAAGTATTTCGTCGGGAACTTCCATACGCAGATGGAGCAGGCCCAAACCGTGTACTTTTCCCTGCGCATCGGTGATGAGTGTTTCAGTACCGCCACCGCCCAGGGAATTTTCGAGAATGAAGTTCAATGCCAGCAGGTTGGGCATTTCATAACGGGTCACTTTGCCCAGGCATATCTCCCTGAAAAACTCTGCGACCCTGTCCGCAGTCAGTTGTTCTTCAAGGAATCCATAAATCTCCGGGGTTTTGGCCATAATGCCGATGTTGCTTCCGTCACCCTTGTCTCCGGAACGGGCAATTGCAATTTCCGAGAGCGGTATATTCGCCATGTCAGACTTCCTCAACTGTGCAGCTGGTCGTGATCAGGTCTTTCTCAATCAATGCCGGCCAGTATCCAACCACTTCGGTTGCCCTGGCGCGACCGCCGGCAATTCCCGTCACACCGGGGGGACCGCAGGTAACCGCCGGAGCTATTTCCATCCCGAGTGTGTTCAGTGCCTTGGGGTCATCTCCTTTGGCGCCGATTCTGAGAAGCAGCTCATGGGGCTGTTCATTGGCCGGCACCAGGCCCTTGTAGAGTACGTTGGTACCAAACAGCTCGACAAAACGCCGATCTTCCGGAATCTCATGGCCATGCAACTTCATGCGTTCGAAAATCATGTTCGCAATGACATGGGCTTTCTCGACTGCGTCGGGCCCGGAAATACACAACGTACCCAGGATTTTGTATCCGTTGGCATAGGAGATGGATACCTTGTACGTCGGCGTTGGAGGGCCGCCCCTGATTCCGGAAATGGCAACGCGGTTATCGCCATCCTGGCGGATGTCGATGGTCGTGAAGTCTGCGACACAGTCGGGGCCCAGGTAGTTCCTGGGGTCGCCCAGTTCATACAGCAGCTGGGAAGTTACCGTCTCGACTGAAACCAGGCCACCGGTATTCTCGTGTTTGCCGATGACAAAGCTACCGTCCGGGTAGGCTTCCACCACGGGATAGCCGATGCGGGCAAAGTCCTCGATTTGCTTCCAGTCACTGTAGTTACCGCCGGTACACTGGGGGCCACATTCGATGATATGGCCCAGCACAGTTGCAGACGCCAGCTTGTCGTAGTCCTCCATTGACCAGCCGAATTCGTAAACCAGGGGGGCTACTACCAGTGAGGGGTCGCTGGCGCGACCGGTAATCACGATGTCGGCCCCGGCTTGCAATGCCTCTGCAATCGGCCTGGCCCCGATGTAGACATTGGCGCTGGTAATACGGTCGCGAATCGTCGCAATGCTCTCACCGGTATCCATATTGGCAAGTTTCTCGCCGGCGCCAATGATTTCGTCCAGACGGTCCAGGATGTCGTCGCCCTCGACAATACCGATCCTGATGCCACTCAGGCCCAGTTCGCGAATCACTTTTTGGGTGGCTTCCAGGCACGCCCTGGGGTTGACCCCGCCAGCATTGGCAACGATCTTGATGCCTTTCTCCTTGCAGGCCGGTAGAATTTTTTCCAGCATGAGGATGAAGTCCATGGCGTAGCCGGCGTCCGGCTTGCGCATTTTTTGCTTCTGCATGATGCTCATGGTGATTTCGGCGAGGTAATCGAAGGTCAAATAGTCCACTGGGCCTTCTTCCACAAGGCGCATGGGGCCCAACAGGCTGTCTCCCCAAAAGCCCTGCGCGTTCGCTACCCGCACCATTCTGTTTTCATTCACGGTGTTTTCCTCACGAGAATCTGGAAAGTATACTGCCGCCCGGGCAATCCATCGGTGACCGCCCTGAGAAGTATACCAGACACTATTCGTTCAGAGCCTCTCTGAGTCTTTTCCAATATGAAATGAGTCTGAAGGTGGGCCGTGTTTCTGCCATGAAATGAGTCTGGCGCAGTCTCTGTTCCCCGTTCATGATGGGAGGATGAAAACCCTCATGAATGCCGAAGACTTAACCACCATCGACCAGTTGACCGCCTTCCTGGAAGGCACCCAGCCAGTGGCCTTTGAGGTCTCCAGCGACAAGGACAGCCGCTGACCAGCTCCAACGGGCTCGTCGGCAACTGTTCAAAACAATCCATGAACGGGACCAGAGAAGGGCTTGAAATGGACTCGGCATAACCACGCCTTCAGACTCATTTACGGATTAGAAAATACTATGACAGCATTAATCAAGTTGAGAACAATCCGTCGCCGTTGTTCTGGCGCAGTGAGGGCATCGCCCGACTGGAGACAGAACGAAGGCGACCGTGCGGTCGGTTCTACCGCACCGTCTGGTGATCGCGGATATGCCTGACAATGACCGTTTCTCCGACCAAAGAGGAACTGTCTTGCCCCGATAATGATTTTACTTTTGTATCCTCACTGTCTGTGTCTGTATTGATTCCGGTTGTACTATTTTCCGTGAACTCTTCACCGAAGGGTTTCAAAAACAAGATTAATACTGGCATTAGAAAAAGATCGGCCAGCAGTGCCACGGCTACGGCGGCGGCTAACAGTACACCGAAACTACCCAGGATAGTAGTATTACCAAAGAGAAAACTGGAAAACGAAATCACCAAAATGATCGACGTGATGGTTAATGCCGGGCCGACATCGGTCAGCGATCGCTCTAAAGCGATTTCGTAACTACCTGACTCAATAAATTGGCTGCGATAGCGCGTCACTAAATGAATGGTGTCGTCCACAGCAATGCCGATCGCAATGGTTGCCAGCAACAGCTTCATATAATCAAGAGGCACACCGATCCACCCCATCATGCCTAAGGTAACGACAACGGGAGATAGATTCGGGATCATCGATAACAAGCCAATTTTTATCGAGCCAAAACTAAGACTCATAAAGATCGCGATCATCACAAAAACCAGACTGTAACTCACCATTTGCGTATCTGCGATGTATTCACAAATTTTAATCCACATGAATCCTATACCAGCTTTGCGCAGCTCAGCTCCAGGTATTGGATTCTCTTCAATATAGCCATCAATCGTATTGATCAATTCAACGATTTCAGTCGCATAGGCCACTTCCACTCTAAACTCAAGTGCAGTACGAGAAAAATCCAGTGAAACGAACTCTTCTAATTCCTCCCCACCGGATAATTCGTACACCAAAAAATACTGAGCTACTAATTCTTTATCGTCGGGTAACACGTAATAATCGGAATCATCGGCGTGAAAACCCTGATTCAGGTCTTTAATGATATCAGTGACCGAAAACGACTTTTTGACTAGAGGCTGTTGTTCAGCAAAGCGTTGCACTTTTTCCAATGCATGAAGTAAAGCAGGATCTTTAATGCCATTAGGTGTTTTTGTATCCACGGTATAGGCAACGCTTAGCATTCCCCCCATCACCTCTTCGGCAAGTTCAGTATGCTTGCGCCATTCCACATGGGGTTTAAATTCTTTGAGAAAGTTAAAGTCGATGGTCAGCTTCGTCACACCGACACCACATAAGACAAGACACCCTAAACAGATAAACATCACTATCTTGGGTTTTGCCAAGTTAATTTTTATGCAGCGATTGACAATTCCATGGACTAAAGGGTGCACTGTCAGCGAATTCTTCTTACGCTCGCTTATTTCATTACTTCCTCGTGCTAAAAACACCACTAGTAACGTGGCCGACAAAATAAAGGTAATCATCACTCCCGCCGACGCATAAATAGCGAGTTCACTGAGGGCTTTCAAGTCGGATAAATAAAGCACGAGGAAACCAACGGAGGTTGTCACCGCGGCCATTAAGCAGGGCCCGCCAACTTTTTTAAGTGACGCTTTGACTGCGGTTTTGCGATCACCGGTAATACCGAAGTTACGTTGGAACTCGAGTAGGATGTGTACTGACTGTGCTACACCTACGGCACACAACAACGTCGGTACCATGGCAAACATAACGCCAAGGTCCCAACCGATGATGCCGATAAACCCCAATGTCAGAATCAGACTAAGCACTACCACTGATATGGGACCGAGGATGCCGACCAGTGTCACGCGGAACAACAACATCGACACCAAAACAATCAATCCCAGCGCTGACAGCAGAATATAGGTCGAGTCCTTTGTCAAAATGGTGTTGTACGCTGTATTCATCGGCGCGTCGCCGGTAAGGAAAAACTCGATACCTTGGTATTCAGGGCGGGCCAGAATTTCACGCACTTTGATGTCGCTGACCTGCGGGTACAGATTATAAATATCCTGGCTACCTTTTTCCGGATCGTAAATTATATCTTCTAAAGGGTCCGTACTATCGCGAGACATTTCCAATATTATCGCAGCGTAGTTAGCTTCTTTGTTTACTAGGTAATCGACGTATAAGGGCTTCGACAATACTGTCTCGCGTACCTTAAGGAGATCTTCTTGTGTTTCAGGAAAATTAATCAACAATTCATCGACATCAATAGAGTCTCCTTCGGCGCGGATAAATTCGACATTGGCCAAGCTCGTAGCCTCATTCACGAACGGCACTTCGTCTTCAAGCGCTTGAGTCAGAGTGCCGATGGTTTTCATTACCTCGATATCAAATGGGCCATGCACATTGTCTGGCACACGATAGAGAATATAAGTGATCTCGTCCGACTGAAAATCATTCAGATAATCAAGGTAGGCGTGATAAGCAGGATCTGACTGATCGAAGAATGATTCGTAGCTATTATCGAAGCGTACTTTACTGCTAAAGAACAACCCCACAGCAAGCATCACGCAAGCAGCTACCACCACCAACCAGCGCCACTTTATACTCCACTCAGCGAGAGTAAGAAATGAGGAGTCAACCTTATCTACGAGTTTATTATTATTCACACCGGTCTCCTTGGCCTACCTAATATAGTGTCGGTCGATACTATATAGAATGTACCATTAAATTATTGAGAATGAAACGATTAGTAAAAAACGACCGATAGCCGTATTGACGACAAAATGTAAAATAAGATGCGTCAGTTATTATGATTCTGTCGAGCGTCAAATAAAACATTATCGACAGTTACCGGACGAGATTTTAACTCGATGGGCAAAGGAATAGTGTTACAGGTTCGTCACTCAACGTACCTAATTCACCAGCCGCGCGCTACTCCAAAAATAATATTCAGAGCGTAACCAACTATTAACAAAACAGGTTTACTTTAATAATTCGATTATGCGTGGATGTATACGTACTCGAGATATTGTCAAATCTGGTGTATGAATCATCAGGCTGCGTTCTCACCTTGTTTGTCGCTTCACAGGGACAGGCAAAAAGGGGTTTACCACATCAATTCCGTTGATGAGCTAACCCAAATGGAGGTCGTCATTAGTGTGGAGAAAATCAGCGAGCGTTAGCTCATCCCGGCACTGGAACAATTGCTGGAGGACTTGCCCTTTGTCATCCAGGGGTTTCACTCCGACAACGGTTCAGAATACATCAACAAACGGGTGGCCGAACTACTGGAGAAGCTGCGGATCGAGTTCACCAAGTCACGGTCCCGGCAGACCAATGATAACGCCCTGGCGGAGAGCAAGAATGGCCATGTCGTGCGCAAGATCTTCGGTTATGACCATATTCCACAGCACCGGGCATCGCTGATCAACGAGTTCAATCGAGAGCATCTCAACCCCTATGTCAACTACCATCGCCCCTGCCTGTTTCCGGAAGTCATCACCGACCACAAGGGGAAACAGCGCAAGCGGTATCCCTACGATTCACTGATGACCTTCTACGAAAAGCTCAAATCATTGCCTGAGGCCGAGGTCCATTTGAAACCCGGCCTGACCTTTGAAATACTGGACGCCATCGCCTACCAACAAAGCGATAATGAAGCCGCTGACAAGCTCCAACAGGCTCGCCGGCAACTGTTCAAATCAATCCATGAACGGGAGACAAAGAGAGCTTGAGATTGACTCTGCATAGCCCCCCGCTTCAGACTCATTTACGGATTAGAAAATACTCCCTGGCACCGCCGCACCACACCGCAGACAGAAGGACAACGGTGAGAATTTGCGTCTGTTATAACGTATGTTATAAAATTAGTTTTGCAGTTTCTGATCTTGAGCTTTGCGTGATTTTTCCTTGTAAAACAAGCAATTCGGGATTGTGCCCGGGCGGAATACAGCACTCTGTTTTGCGGGTTTTGGCGTTCCGGTGACGACTGACAGTGATGGTAGAGAGGTAAATATGGGGATGTTGGACGGAAAGGTGGCCATTGTTACCGGTGCCGGGCGTGGAGTCGGTCGGGCCGAGGCCCTGTTACTCGCCGGGTTGGGTGCCAAAGTGGTGGTCAATGACCTGGGTGTTTCCAAAGACGGTGTGGCGGAGGGGACGTCACCGGCTGGGGATGTCGTTGAGGAGGTCGTCGCGAAGGGCGGGCAAGCCGTCGCCAACGGTGCCGATGTGTCAGATTGGGAGCAATCCGCCGCGCTGATTCAACAAGCGGTAGATACCTACGGCAGGCTGGATATTCTCGTCAACAATGCCGGTATTCTTCGCGACCGGATGCTGTGGAACCTTACGGAACTGGATTTTGACCTCGTTATCGAGGTGAACCTCAAGGGCACCTTCAATACCGTGCACCACGCCGCGGTATATTGGCGTGCACAGAACAAGGCAGGCAATCCCATCCGGGGCCGCATTATCAACACGCCTTCCTCGGTGGGTCTGTTCGGCAATATCGGCCAGGTGAACTATGCTTCGGCGAAAGCGGGTGTCGCCGGTATGACGGTTGCTGCGGCCCTGGAACTGAAACGCCTGGGTATCACGGTGAACGCAATTTGCCCCCGCGCCGAATCGCGCATGACGGCCGGCCTGGTGGAGCGCACGGAAGAAGAACTCGCAAGGCGTGATCCCGCGTACGTGGCCGGCCTCGTCGCCTATCTGGCCAGTGACGAAGCCCAGGACATCAGTGGACGTGTATTCGAGGCATCCGGCTACGGTTACGAGGTCATCCAGGGAGCGAGCCATGGCGCCATCTGCGATGCCGCCAGGGACGAACCGGGGGTGGAAGGTCTAGGAGACGCCGTTCACAGGATTGTGCGGAATTCCGCTACCCCGAACCACTACGACCGTGGCGAATTCTGGGATCTCTGAATTGGTCGGAGGTCCCCAAGGGAAAATCGAGGAGGTATTTCATGTCGAACGTGATCAGGGTCTACGGTGGCAAGGAGTCGAGGGCAATCCGCGCCATGTGGATGCTGGAGGAACTGGCCCGGGACTATGAAGTTCAGGATCTTGACTTCGGCCAGGGTGAGAACAGAACGGCGGAGTATCTCGCGTTGAACCCCGCCGGCAAGATTCCCACCATTGTGGATGGTGATTTTGTGTTGTGGGAATCCCTCGCCATCACCAACTACCTGGCCGAAAAATTCAACAGCCCCCTGTTGCCTGGGACGCTCGAAGAAAGAGCATTGACGAATCAGTGGACCCTCTGGGCCTTGACCGAAGTGGAAACTCTTCTCGCACTGGCCGTCCGCGAGATGAAACTGGGGGACGCGGCCGATCAGGCAAAAATCCGGGGCTGGACGGAGTCCACCCTGGAAATGGTGGACACCCTGGAAAAGGAACTGGCGGGGGGCAACGACTACCTGCTTGGCGGCGAATTTTCCCTGGCGGATCTGAATGCCGCTTCGGTGCTTTGCTTTGTACCGATGATTGGCGCAACGTTCGAAAACCATCCGTTGACGGCAGCCTGGCTGGGCCGCTGTCTGTCCCGTCCTGCCTGGAAGAAGTTGCAGGCGTAGCCCGCGGTTGGACCTGGTGCAATACGCGGGCTAACCAGGGTCGTCGATGGTCGCATTGCAGCGGGCACCATGGCTGGTTCCCTGCAGATACTTTTATCTGCAGGGATGTCAACCCGAATCAGGTTTTTGGTTGATGAGTAGTATAACATACGCTAAATTTGTCGCGCCTGACTGCGATGGCGAAGCGTGAAATGACGATGCTCCCCAAAACCCCCCCCGTCCTTCGAATACGGATGGATCAGTAGGTGTTAGAGTCGATCTACACCGTATTCGTACCGTCCGGGTTGATCGTCCTGATGCTGGGTATGGGAATGCAACTGGTGCCTGCCGACTGGTACCGGGTGGTGCGCTATCCGCGGGCCATTGTTGCCGGCCTCGCCGGGCAGTTCATCCTGCTGCCTGCCATCGCCTTTTTACTGGTCTGCTCCCTGTCTCTGCCGCTGTCGGTCTCGGCGGGTATCGTGATCCTCGCGGTATGCCCGGGGGGAGTCGTTTCCAATTCGATCTCCTTTCTTGCCCGCGGGGATATCCCGCTTTCCGTCACCCTGACGGCCCTGTCCAGCGTTCTGGCGCTGCTTAGCATACCGCTGGTACTGGACTTCGGTCTCGACCTGGTGCAACGGGGCAGCGTCACCGGCCTGGAAGATGGCTACCTCGAATTACCCGTCGCTGCCACGCTCAGGCAACTCTTCGTGCTGGTCGTCCTGCCCCTGGTTTCGGGGATGGTGATTCGCCGCTATGCCGGTGAGTTCGCACGCCGCTCGGAGGCCTGGATGCGCGTGCTCGGCGTCGTGGTATTGCTGGTTCTGCTGGTGGGTTCCGTAGCCCTGGAGTATGATTTTTTCAAACAGAACCTGGAATCCCTGTGGCCCGTTCTCCTGTTGTTCAACCTTGCCGCCCTGACGGGTGGTTATTTGCTGGCGCGTGCCCTGGGAATCGGACGTGTACAAAAGCTCACGATAACGATCGAGGTGGGGGTCCAGAACGTCGCTTTGGGAGCAATGCTAGCGCTGAACATCCTGCAGCGTTCTGAATGGGCGGTGGTCCCCAGCGTGTACGGTATTTTCATGATGTCGACGGCGTTCGCGCTGATCCTGCTGGGAAACAGGCTGGCCAACCCGGAGGCATTCGCAATGGAGAAGGAGATTTGAAGATGGCTGGATATGTGATGGTCACGATACACGAGATTCATGATGCCGGGAAGTTGCAGCGCTACCGGGAGGCAGCGATCCCGTCGCTGAGAAAATATGGGGGAACGGCCGTTGTCAGACCGGGAAACCGCCAGCAGTTTGTGGAGGGGGAGGACGACGAGGGTATAGTGTTGATCCGTTTTCCCAGCTATGAGCAGGCCGTTGACTGGTACAACAGCCCGGAGTACCGCAAGGTGATGGCGTTGCGGATGGGGGCGGTTGATATACAGTTTGCCATTGCGGAAGGTGCGCCGGAATGAATGCGAAAGCGGAAACCCGAGTGGCGGAATGCGCTAGCATTACACCGAGCGCATTGGCGTCGGCAGCAGAAAATGCGTGGACAATCAGAAAGGGGATTGAATTGTGAACCTTGAAGCCCTGCTAGAGCACAAGTTTGAACCGCTTGTGGCGTCCTACACGGATCGCGATGTCATGTTGTACGCGCTCAGCCTTGGCGTCTGCGACGACCCTTTGGACAAGGATGAACTGCGCTTTGTCTATGAGAAGGACCTGGTCGTATTGCCGAGTATTACGGCGGTGCTCTGTCACCCGGGCGCCTGGATTACCAATGAAAAATTTGCAGTGAATTACGTCAGGCTGCTTCACGGAGAACAGCGTGCCGAGTACTATCGCCCCTTGCCGCCGGAGGGAGAATTGCGCGCGGAGTACGCTGTTCGCGCCGTTGTGGACAAGGGCAAGGACAGGGGAGCGCTCGTCTATTTCGACAAGAGGCTGTCTGACAATACCACCGGCGATCCTCTGTGTACCGTGTCGTCCACCCTGTTCCTGCGCGGCGACGGTGGGTCGGGCGGATTCGGCGAAGCACCGGCGCCGCTGCCGGCCATTCCGGAACGCAGCCCCGATTTTGTCGATGAACTGCCAACGAGCCCGAGGTCTGCACTTTTCTATCGCCTGAACGGTGATCGCAATCCCCTTCACGCAGACCCCGGGACAGCGCAGCAGGCAGGGTTCGATGTGCCGATACTCCATGGGCTTTGTGCCTACGGTATTTGTGGCTTTTCCGTGCTGCGCAGGGCGCTCGGTTACGATACCGGACGCCTGGGGTCGCTGGACCTGCGTTTCAGCTCACCGGTTGTTCCCGGTGAGACCCTGCAGGTAGAGGGTTGGGAATCCGATGGAGGGGTCGCCTTCCAGGCGCGCGCGAAAGAGCGGGACCAATTGATCATCACCAATGGTTACGCGGCATTCAGGACATGACCAGTCTGCAGGTGGTAGCGGGATATATGATATCTTTTTTGCGGCTCGCCCCCCGTGGCGAAGCCTGCAAGGAAAGAAACTGGAATATGGGGGAATCATGACAACTGTCATCAAAAAAACGAAGCAAAGGAAGGGCGTGAGCACGCGGGACCACATACTCAAGGTCGCCACCGAATTATTCGCCAGGGACGGTTTTGATCGCGTTACCATGCGCGATATCTCCTCGGCGGTGGGGCTCACCATGCCGACCATCTATCACCACTTCCAGGGCAAGGAGAATCTCTACCGCCAGGTCGAGCAGGAAAACTATGGCGCCATGAAGGCCCGTCTGCTCGCTGCGCTGGAGAGCGACGAGGATGCCAAGGGCCGTCTGCGTGCTTTTGTGGGAGAAATGTACGACCTGCTGTCCGAAGATCCCATTTTTCTCAGCCTGGCCGTGCGCAATATGCTGGACCAGGACGCGCGGCATCACAAATTTCTGGTCGGTGTCGCCCTGCAGGAAGTATTCGAAAGCTTTTCGGTTGTACTCAATGAGATCAGGGCCGGCAGCGGAGATGGTTTGGGGCCGGTCATCATCATTAGCGGAATCCTGGGTTTCGTTCTCATGGCGCCCCCGAAGCGGCAACTCAAGGGCTACAAGCTCGCCGGTAAAGTTGCCGAAAATGCCGAACGCGATGCCTTCATCAGCTACGCGGTGGGTGCGGTATTGCGGGTTTGACCGAACCTGGCAGGTAACTGATCGGGACTGAATGGAGACGGGAAATGGCGGGAAATTCGAATGCAAACTCAGTTTACACTGCCGAGCATGAAATGTTTCGAGCCACTGTCCGCAAGTTCATCGAGAAGGAAATGGAACCCAGGCTGAAGGGGTGGGATGAGCAGGATCACGTCGGCCGGGATATCTGGCACAAGGCGGGGAAGGCGGGGCTGTTGGGCCTGTGCATTCCGGACGAGTACGGCGGTCCCGGCGCGGATGATTTATACAGTGTCATCGTCGCCGAGGAGCTCGGGCACTACCCCTGTGGCGCCAGTGTGGGTGCATCGTTCACCAGTGACATTGCCACGCATCTGCTGGTGCAATTCGGTACCGAGGAGCAGAAACGACTGTGGTGCCCCAGGATACTGTCCGGGGTAGCAATTCAGGCCCTGGGGCTGACTGAGCCGGGCGCCGGCAGTGACGTCTCAGGTATTATCTCCATGGCAAGAAAAGACGGTGACGGATACCGTCTCAACGGCAACAAGACCTATATCAGCAATGGTTCCATCGCCGATGTGCTCTACGTCGTGGCAAGAACGGAAGATCACACCGGCAGCCATGACATGACCATGTTTTTGGTCGACGCCGGCACGGAGGGCGTCGAGGCTCGCCGTTTGAAGACCATGGGGGCACCCCTGTACGAAGTGGGTGAGCTGTTTTTTAACGATGTACGACTTGGCAAGGCAGATATAATGGGGCAGGAGGGAAAGGCCTTCAAGATCCTGTTCTCCACGTTTGCCCTGGACCGCATCCAGCTTGCAGCGCGCTCCCTGGCGGCGGCGGAACTGGCTTTTGACCTCACCCTGGATTTTGTCAAGAACCGCAAGGCTTTCGGTCAAACGGTATTTGATTTTCAGAACACCCAGTTCAAACTGGCGGAAATGAAGACCGAGCTGACGGTGGGGCGAGACTTCCTTAACGCCTGCCTCCATCGGTACGTCAATGGCGATTTCGACCTGTCAGTGGCTGCGATGGCGAAGATCTGGATATGCGAAATGGAACAACGGGTGGCCAATGAATGCGTGCAACTGCATGGCGGAGCCGGTTTCATGGACGAGTACTGTATTTCGCGCATCTATACCAATGCCAGATTACAGACCATCTACGCGGGAACCACGGAGATCCAAAAAGTGGCCATTGCCAAAACTCTTTGACGGAACTGATAACTTGCTACATTGACAGGAGGCACCATGCCGGTAGATTTCAGATACGAAAAGGCAGGCTACGTCGCGCTGAACGTGACCGACCTGGACCGGACTACGGAATTTGCAACCGCTTCTTTCGGGCTCAGTCCCGCTGGCGAGGGGCCCGACGGGGAACGCTTTTTCCGTTGTGGCCCACAGCATCACGACGTGGTGTTGTATCAGAATGATGAACCCGGTTTCGTGCGCCAGGCCTGGGAGATGGAGTCGGCAGAGGACGTGCAAAAGGCCCATCATCATTTTGAACGACTCGGCCTGAATCCCGTCTGGCTCTCAAAAGGGGAAAGCGAGGTGCTGGGCCTGGATATCAACCCGGCCTTCCGGGTTCGCGAGCCCGTAAATGGCATCTGCTACGAGTACTACTCGGATATTCTCAATTATTCGTCGCCCCTGACGGTGCAGCTTACGGAGTTTGAATGTTTCCTGCATTCGGGAATCAATGTGCCCGATGTAAAGGCGACCACGGAATTCGCCGTCGAGAACATGGGGTTTATAGTATCCGACTACCTGGGCGACTACCTCGGTACATTGGTGCGGGCATACCCCATTCCCCACCATCATACGTTCGCCTTTCTGCCAACCAAGAACAGTCAGCCCGGGTTCAATCACCTGGCGTTCAAGGTCAAGTCGATGGAGGATATCGGAAGATATTATCACCGGGTCGTCCGCAACGGAGACAAGGTCGCTTTCGGTATCGGCCGCCACCCGACGTCGGGCAGTGCCCACACGTACGTCTTCGATCCCGACGGCATGTCCTGGGAATACTCTCATGGGATGGAGCAGTTTCCCGAGCAGGATTATCGTCGTGCGCGCTACATGTCGACCGCACCGGAAGATTTTGACCTGTGGGGTGCCGTTCCCGCCCCCGGCTTTGGCACCTTCGGCAATGTCGTTACCGGGGACTCCTGAACTCGCTCTCAGACCTGTTGCGCGGGGTCATGGCCTGCAGGGTTACTGCGACGCCGAGATATCTTCCAATGCCCGCAACGGGACCGGTCCGGTGCGGCTGGCGCTCAACGCGAATACTCAGGCCGGTTTCTCCCGCTTTGAATTCCTGAGCCTGCCGCCGGTTGCGCCGGCAGGGGGATGATGCAGGTTTGTATTTGCTGGAGCAAATGACAGGGAATGCGTATTGTCTTGAAATGGTGACGGCAATCGATTACAGTCGAAAACATAGCGTTCGTTATACGGGTGCGGGAAGCCCGGCGCACCACGGCATTTTCTGTTGGCAGCGAAAATTATGAATTCCATACCATTGAGCAGGTCCATGCTGGACGTGGACAGAAAAAAGAGAACCTTCCGGATTCACCGGGACGCATACAGGAATCAGGAGGTATTCGAAAAAGAGAAGGACCTGATTTTCAGCAAGTGCTGGCTGTACCTGGGGCACGTTTCGGAGCTACCCGGAAAAGGCGACTTCGTTACCCGTACCGTAATGGGTAGAAACCTGATATTCCAGCACTCCCGCAAGGGTGAACTCGTTGCACTCTACAATGCCTGTACCCACCGCGGGGCGGCGGTGTGCTGGGACAGGAAGGGGAACAGCAAAGTGCACGCCTGTCGCTATCACGGTTGGGTTTTTGATACCGAAGGAAAGCTCAAATCGATGAATGCCGAGAGCGGCTATCCGGAAGGCATCAACGACGATGGTCACCTCGACCTGCCCCGGGTCCGCATGGAGCAATATGGGGGGCTCTACTTCGTCAATTTCAACGATAACGCCATTTCGCTGCATGACTACCTGGGTCAGGGCGTCAGGGACCTGCTGGACTCCATCAACGATCAGTCATCCGAAGAGATGGTGGTACTTCCGGGCGAGCACGCCTATACCATCGACGCCAACTACAAGTTTCTCATCGAGAACAGCGCCGACGGCTATCATTTGAAAACGGTTCACCAGACCTATCTTGAGTTTCTGGTGGATAAATATTCCGGCACCAAGGACGGCAACGTGCTGAGCAAAATGGCCAATTACGAGGAGTCCGGAAGGGCGCAGGCCCTTGGCAATGGCCACTACGTGCTGAGTTCCAATGTTCCCACCGGCCGTCCGGTGGGCTACTGGATCGAGGAATGGGGCCCGGAGATAAAAAAGGAGATCGATGCCAACCGGCAGCGCCTTACGGACAAGCTGGGCAGGGAAAAAGCTGATTATATCTGCGATATGCAAAAGAACGCGGTGATTTTCCCCAACCTTGTGATCAACGACATTCTGGCCCTCACCATTCGTGTAATCGAGCCGGTGTCGGCCAATAGAATGAAGGTCAATGCCTGGTGCCTGGCTCCGAGCGAGGAGTCGGATAACCTCAAGGCGATTCGCCTGGACAACTTCGTATCGTTCCTCGGACCGGCCGGCTTCGGCTCTCCGGATGACGGTTCGATGCTCAACAGTGCCCAGAAGTCTGTCGAGGCCAGCCCCACCGAGTGGACGGAATTGTCCAAGGGCCTGCAGGACGCGGAAGATCTGCGCGTAGCGTCGGGAGGGACCGATGACGAAACCCACATGCAGGGCTATTGGACCCAGTGGGATATGGTGATGTGTGGTCTCGAAAATCTTGAAAACTGAACAGTCCGTGGGGAATCATCGGTGTCCGAGTCAGAGAACATAACGAGGCAGCAGGTAGAGGACTTCCTGTATCACGAAGCGGAGTTGCTTGATGACTGGCGCCTGGTCGAGTGGAGCAAGCTGTATACGGAGGACAGCAGCTACGAGGTCGTATCCACGGACTGCGACAATCCATGGGATGCGGACCCTGCATCTTCATTGTTCATTCTGGCGGATCGCAAAACCCGTATCGATGCCCGGGCCGTGCGCCTGGAAAAGCGTGCCGCGCATTGCGAGTACCCCCACTCGAAAACCCGTCATCTCTATGCCAATGTTCGGGTCCTGGGCTCGGAGAACGGCGAGACCCGGGTCAGGGCCAATTTTGTCGTGTTCCGGACAGGTGGCGACCGCACAACGCAGTTCATGGGTGAAATGTACTATGCACTGGTATGTGCGGAATCCGGAATTCGAATCCGCAGCAAGCGTCTGGTGCTCGATTTGAACAGCCTGTATGACGCGGGTCAGATGACCATTATCCTGTGAGGGATCAACCGGCGGTGGGCGAAGCTCACCGGCGTCGGCACGGCGTTCTGCCATTCCTGTCCACTCCTCAAATGACAGACCCGGCCCTCAGTTCATCCAGCTGATCGGAAGAATATCCCAGTTCTCCCAGTATGGCATCGGTGTGTTCGCCGGGTCCGGGCGGCCCGGTTTCAATACTTGCCGGCGATTCGCTCATTCGGTAAGGGGGGTTGATGTAGGGTACCGGCGTATCGAGCCCCGGCACTTTGAGGTTTCTGACAAAACCCGCCGATTGTACGTGCACATCTTTCAGGATCTCGCCCGTTTTCAGCAGGGGACCAGCGGGTATCCGGTGCTTCACCAGAAAATCCAGGGACTGGGTTGTGGTTTTGTCGGCGGCCCAGGCACTGAGCATTTCGCTGAGAATCTCACCGTTTTCGGCACGCAGATCATCCCGCGCAAAACGTGGGTCGTCGGCCAGTTCCGGATGGCCGATCATGTTGGCCAGGCGTTCAAACATGCGATTTCCAAGAACCGCGATGTACACGGCGCCGTCGCTGGTCGGGATGAGGTCCGCAGGACCGCCGGAGGGAGCGCGATTACCGGTACCGGTGCGCCCGATTCCCGTCAGTTCTTCTTCCAGCAGAAAGTAATTGGTGACAGTGAGGGCCGATTGCAGGAGGTTGACCTCCACTTTTTGCCCTTCTCCGGTTGCGTTGCGATGCAGGAGTGCCGCCAGGCAGCCCGTGGTGGCGTGATTGCCCGCTGTCATGTCTACCCAGGGGGCGATGCTTTTCATCGGCTGGCGCGGCCAGCCGGAGAGGTAGGTCGCGCCGGACATGACCTGTGCAATGGCATCAAAGCCGGTTCGGTCTGCATAGGGGCCCTCGTTGCCGAAGGACGTGATGTGGATCAAGATGATATCGGGGCGTATTTGCCGCAGGCTGTCATAGTCGATTTTCAGTTCCCTGGCTGCCTTGCGGGGAAGATTGGCAACTACGATGTCGGCACTGGCAACCAGTTTTTTGAGAATTTCCTGGCCCCTGTCGCAACTCATGTCCAGGCTCAGGCCCTTCTTGTTCCGGTTCACCTGTAGAAACCCTGCGCCGCCCGGGTATTCAGGGTCCACCGGTAGTGGCGAGCGATCCTCGGCACCGCCAACGTTTTCCACGCGGATCACTTCGGCCCCAAGATCTGCCAGTTGAGCGGAACATATGGGCCCGGCCACATAGCGGGTAATATCGAGCACTCGTATGTTTTCCAGAACTTTTTTCATTCGTTCGACAATGATTGCAGTTGTCGGATTTTTGCTGCAAAAAACTTGCCCAAAGTCTATAGCATGCGTTATAGTGCCTGCCATGTCAATATACCGTGCAAGGGAGAGAGCGTGCCCATTGTCGATTTCCACGCACACGTAGTACCACAGCAGTACCCGGAGAGACCTTCCGGCATCGAAGAACCTGCATGGCCCGAAATGCGGAGGATTGATGACAGTTCGTCGCGGATGGTCATTGCCGGCCGTGATTTCCGCGTATTCGAGAGCTTTTATTGGGATGTGGGCGAACGCATCGAGCAGATGAACAGGAATGGCATCGATATGGAAGTGCTGTCGCCGCTGCCCGAATTGTTGTCCTATTGGCTGGACCCGGATGCGGCATTGCTGCTGACGGACTCCATGAACAAGTTTATCGGCGACATGGTGCGACAAGCGCCCGACCGGTTCCAGGGCCTGGGATGTGTCGCGCTGCAGGACCCGGAACGTGCGGTGGGCCAGTTGCGCGTTCTGCGTGACCAGCATGGCCTGAAAGGTGTCCACGTCGGCAGCCACGTCAACGGGTGCTCGCTGGCGGATGAGCGGTTTTATCCCTTCTTTGAGGCTGCCCAGGCCATGGGCCTGGTGGTTTTCGTCCATGGCATCAAACCCGGTGGGGTCGACCGCCTGTTGGGCTCGCCGTTGCTGGGGCCGGTGCTTGGCGTCCCCCATGAGAACACCGCGGTGATCGGTTCCCTGATAATGACCGACATCCTCGGACATTTTCCCGACCTGCGGCTGGTGTTCAGCCACGGCGGGGGTGGCATCGGTGCGGTATTGGACCGGTTCGACATGGTATGGAACAAATTTGAAATCATGCAGATCAACGGTGAAATCTCTCCGCTCGACTACGCCAGGCGCTTTTACTACGACACCGTCACCTTTAGCCCGGAATACCTCGGCTACCTGGTAAAACTACTGGGGGCCGAGCGGTTTGTGGCGGGTACCGACGGACCCACGGAGATTGGGCAGAAGGACCTTCCGGGCTTCCTCGGCAGGGCGGGATTGAGCCGGGAGGAGAGCAGCCTGATAATGGAGCGCAACGCGAAGCAATTACTATCATTGCTATAATCGAATTGGAGAACCGAAGCAAAGGCAAGGCCCATGAGTGAACGAGATTTGATTGCCGCATCCAGTGCGGTCAAGGGCCTGGTTCGCGTCTGCGCAGTCGAAGACGTGGACGAGGAAGACTGTCTTCAGGTCGTGCTGGAAGACGAGGAACTGCCGAACCTGGCGGTATATCGGCTGCAGGGTGATGAGGTGTACGTGAGCGATGATCTCTGTACTCACGGTAGTGCCTCCCTGGGTGATGAGGGCTACCTGGAGGGCTACGTCATTGAATGTACCTGGCACGAAGGAAAATATGATATCAGAACCGGAGAGGTTCTCTCTCTCCCCTGCGAGAAGCCGATCAAGGTGTATCCGGTAACCGTGAAAGACGGTGACGTCTTTATTTCCCTATAGAGCGAAATTCACGAGAGCAAATGCAATGTCGAAAAGTACCGTACAGCTCGATGACAAGTACACCCAGTCCCAGGGGCAGATTTATCTCAGTACGCTGCAGGCCATGGTCCGCCTTCCCATTATCCAGCGCCGGCGTGATGTGTCCGCGGGGCTCAATACGGCCGGCCTGATCACGGGTTACCGGGGTTCTCCCATCGGTACCTACGACGTTGCGTTGTGGGCTGCCCAGAAACACCTCGATGAACATCATATTCAGTTCGTTCCCGGCGTTAACGAGGAGTTGGCGGCGGCAACCATCAAGGGTGCCCAGTGGCTGGACTTCTACCCGCAAAAGAAATACGACGGGGTGTTCTCACTCTGGTACGGCAAGCACCTCGGGGTAGAGCGCGCCATGGAGGCGATGAAGGCTGCCAACTATTCTGGCGTATCGAAACACGGCGGTGCCCTGGTGCTTGCCGGGGATGACATGGGGGCGAAATCTTCGGTTACCGCCGCCGGGTCGGATTTACCGTTGATCGCGGCAAATATCCCGATACTGTACCCGGCGACGACCGGTGAATTCATCGAGTACGGACTGTACGGTTGGGCGATGTCCCGTTTCGCCGGACTATGGGTGGCGTTAAAGGGAGTTACCGATACCATCGAACTGACTTCCACCATAGCAGCGGATTCTGAAAAACTCGAAATCCTCACGCCCGAGGGCGTTGCCATGCCCGACGAGGGGGTGCACGCGTTCCGGACCGATTACATGCCACTCATTCAGGAGCGGCGCATGGTGGATTTCAAATTGCCCGCGGCGGAAGAATTTGCGCGTGTCAATGGGATCAACAGGGTCACGCTGGACAGCGAGCGACGTCGGCTGGGTATCGTAAGCGCAGGGAAACCCTACCTCGACCTGTGTGAGGCACTGACGCAACTGGGCATCGACGATGAACTGGCTGCGGAGTTGGGCATCAGGGTATACAAGCTGGGCATGACCTGGCCCCTTGAAAAAGCCGGAATTCGGGACTTCAGCGCCCACCACGATGAGATTCTGGTGGTGGAAGAGAAGGCACCGGTGATCGAAGACCAGATGAAACACCAGTTCTACTCCTGGCGTGCAGAAGAGCGCCCTGCCATCACGGGCAGAAAAGACGACGCGGGGGCGGAACTGATTCCCGGTCACGGGGAGACCTCGGTCAGCATGATGGTCGACGTTCTGATCCGGCGCCTGCTGGCCCAGGGGATCAGTCACCCTCGCCTGGATGCCCGCATCGCCCAGATCGAGGAGCGCCGCAATCAGGTGGCGCAGCTCCCGGCCGTGAATGCCATCCGCACCGCGTACTTCTGCTCCGGCTGCCCGCACAACAGCTCGACACGGGTCATCGACGGCAGTTTGACCTTCACGGGGGTGGGGTGCTACGGCATCGTGCCCCTGGTCATGCCGGACCGGAATACGGAATACGCTGCCCAGATGGGCGCGGAGGGTACCCTGTGGGTCGGCCTGCATCGTTTCATTGACCTGGACCATTCGTTCCAGAACCTGGGAGACGGGACCTATTTTCATTCGGGGATACTGGCAGTACGCGCGGCGATTTCCTCCGGAGCCAATATCACGTACAAGATGTTGTACAACGATGCGGTTGCGATGACCGGTGGCCAGCCCCTCGAGGGTGAAATGTCGGTTGAAATGATGGCCAACCAATTGTACTGGGAAGGAGTGGAGCCCATCGTCGTGGTCACCGACGAACCGGACAAGTACCCTGCCAGCGTCACCTGGCCGCCCGGCACCGAAGTCCGCCATCGCGACGAACTGGAAAAGACCCAGCGGGAGTTGCAGAAGTGCAAGGGGGTCTCGGCAATCATCTACGATCAGACCTGCGCCGCGGAGAAGAGGCGGCGGCGCAAGCGCGGTCTGTTCCCCGACCCCGACAAGCGCCTGTTCATCAACGAAGATGTGTGTGAAGGCTGTGGAGACTGCAGTACCCAATCCAACTGCATGAGTGTACAGCCGATCGAAACCGAGTTTGGCCGCAAGCGACGCATTGACCAATCCAGTTGTAACAAGGATTTCAGTTGCCAGGACGGTTTCTGCCCGTCCTTCGTTTCGGTGGAAGGCGGACGTTTGAGAAAGGCCGAGAAGTCCCATACCGATGAAGAACTGGAGGCAATTTTCTCCCGCATCGCCACTCCGGAAATACCTCCCCTGGAGAACACCTGTAATATCCTGCTGACGGGGATCGGAGGCACGGGCGTGCTTACCGTAGGGGCGATCCTCGGTATGGCGGCCCACGTGGAGGGCAGGGCCTGCAGCGTCATGGATATCACCGGGATGGCGCAAAAGGGCGGTGCCGTGCTGAGTCATATCCGACTGGGAGCCAGCAGGGATTGCATCAATGCCCCGCGCCTGTGGAGCGATTCCGCGGATTTGTTGATCGGTTGCGACCTCGTGGTGAGCGCGGGTGCACAGGTGACCGGCCTGGTCCGTCGGGAAGCAAATGTGGTGGTAAATAGCGACGTGTTGCCCACGGCCCAGTTTCAGCGCGACCAGAACATCGATTTCAGCAAGGAATCCATGCTCGGTGTGTTGGGCCAGTTGGTTGGTGACGAGCGACTCTCGGAGGTGGCTGCGACCAGACTCGCCACTCGCCTGATGGGAGACAGCATTGCCACCAATGTGTTCATGTTGGGCTATACCCTGCAAAAGGGATTCATTCCCCTGTCGGTTGCATCCGTGGAGAAGGCGATCGAGCTGAATGGCGTCGCCGTCACCTCCAACCTTCACACGCTGGCATGGGGGCGGCTGGCGGCGCAGGATCTGCAGGCCGTGGAATCCCTCCTTGCCGAATCCGGTTCGGGTGAGGGTCGGGAACAGCCCGTTTCAGACACCCCGGAGCTGGCGCTGCAGCGTCGCGTCGAAGCGCTCACGGCCTATCAGGATTCAACGTACGCCGAGCAGTACAGGAACTACGTCGAAAGGGTGCGAGAGGCGGAAGCCCGGCTGGATATTTCCGATACCACGTTATCCGAAACGGTTGCGCGCTACCTGTACAAGTTAATGGCGTACAAAGATGAATACGAAGTGGCTCGACTGTATACCTCGGGGGATTTCGAGCGACGTCTGAAGCAACAGTTTGAAGGTGACTTCAAACTCCGGTTTCACCTGGCGCCGGCCATTCTTTCACCCAAAAACCCCAAAACGGGGCAGCCCAGAAAGATCGAATTCGGTCCCTGGATGTTCCTGGCCTTCAAGGTGCTGGCCAGGTTGAAGGTGCTGCGTGGAACCGCCCTGGATATCTTCGGATATCACCGGGAGCGCCGGCGGGAGCGGCAGTTGATCGTGGAATACCGCGACGGCATCGAGCGCATGATGAGCGAACTCGATAGAGACAATTATTCCCTGTTGGTGGAAATCGCCTCCCTGCCCGAAATCATCAAGGGCTACGGCCATATCAAGAATGACAATATCAAGGACTATGCCACACAACTGGCAATGAAAACGGCCCAGTGGAAGAATGGCAAGGGCCGGGTGCTGGCGAGGGCAGCCTGACCCGTCTGTGCGCTGGCCGGAAGATGCAGTTCACCGCGTTGCCGGAGTCACCCGCCAATCATTTCAACCGCAGTGACCACTGCGAAAGTAGAGGATATCCACCATGACAGAATGGAGATGGAAAATTTGCCCGACCGGAGGGGATTGCCATGAGCAACAGTGAAGACGTGAACTGCGTAGTGGAGGGGCATATTGCCGAACTGCGGCTGAACCGCCCCGACACCCTGAATGCCATCGATGAGGATATGCATCATGCCCTGCTCGATGCATTGCTGGCCATTCGCACCAATCGGGAGGTACGGGCGGTGCTCTTTACCGCCGAGGGGCGCGCCTTTTCGGCGGGCGGAGACCTGAATGAAATTCAACGCCTGTACGAGGAGCCCGACCGCAGGAAACGCATGTGCGATATCGGTATCCGGTTAATCGATACCATCATCGACATGCCGGTACCGATTGTCGTTGCGCTGCACGGTGACGCCATTGGCCTCGGCGCCTCGCTTGCCCTGGCTTGCGATATTATCGTGGCCAGCAGGAATGCGCGCCTGGCGGATACCCATGTCAAGGTGGGGCTGGTGGCGGGAGACGGTGGCTGCCTGACCTGGCCGATGTCCATGGGTTTGAACCGGGCCAAGCGCTATTTGCTCACCGGGAAAATGCTGCCTGCCGAACAAGCGGCTGAATTCGGCCTGATCTCCGATCTCGTCGAATCACCGGAAGAAGTGTTGCCCGCGGCCAGGAAAATTGCCGAGGACATCGCGGCTCTGGCACCTCTGGCCGTGGGAGGAACCAAGAAAGCGCTCAACCAGTTGGCCAAGGCGAGGGCCAATGAAGTCTTTTACATCGGTATGGCCCATGAGCAGGAATCGTTGGCGGCGGACGACGTGTTGGAGGCACTCGCTGCCTTCAAGGAAAAACGCCGGCCCGAGTACCGGGGCCGATGAATGCAACTGGCTGCATCGTACTGTCTTTTCGAGGAGGATAGCCGACGTGTCAAGCGAATTGAACGATGACCTTTTGACCGTGGTGGATGGGCCCGTGGCGCGGATCACCTTCAATCGACCCCGGGCGAGAAATGCCATCACTTCACCGATGGTGCAGGCAATGGCAGCCTTTCTGCAGCGAGTGGCCGCTGACAGGAGCATACGCTGCGTCGTTCTCACCGGGGCCGGCGACCACTTCATGGCCGGGGGCGACGTCGCCGGCTTCGATTCGGTACTGGAGTCATCCGCGGACCAACGGCGCGAGGAATTTACCCGGCGGGCGAAAGCGAGCATCCCGATTTTCCGGCACCTGCTGACCATGCCGCAACCGATAGTCACACGGGTGCGCGGGGCCTGCGCGGGCGCCGCCGTTGGATTTGTCGCCAGCTCCGACTTCGTCATTGCAGACGAGTCTTCGCTGTTCGTGGTTGCCCATGTGAATATCGGCACCAGTCCCGATGGTTGCACCAGCTATGCCCTGCCGCGCAGGGTGGGTCCCGCCAAGGCGCTGGAAATGGCAATGCTGGGTGGCAGGGTGTCTGCCGAGGAAGCGCTTGCGGCAGGCCTGTTGAACAAACTGGTTCCCGCCGGGCAACTGGATGCCGAAGTCGAGGAACTGGTTCAGCGAATTATCGCGCTGCCGGCGTCGAGTGTAGCCAATATCAAGGATCTGTTTCACCAGTCTTTACACAATTCCCTGGATGTACAGCTGGAACTGGAAGCGAAAAAATTCGGTGACTGCGCCGCGCACCCGAATTTCGTGGAGGGCGTGAAATCATTTTTGGAAAAGCGCCGGCCGGAATTCAACAGGGACTGAATGAAACGGCAGCCCTGTTGCACTGTACCGGGAATGGGCGGCAGTACCGGTCCGACCCCGAGATGACGAGAAATGGGTGAAAGGGAAACGAGCATTATCGTGGGTGCCGGCCTCGGCGGAGTCTCCGCGGCCGGGGCATTGCGCCAGTCGGGCTACGCGGGGCGCGTGCTGCTGATCAATGGGGAAAGTGAATTGCCCTACGATCGTCCGCCGCTTTCAAAAACCGTTTTGCTGGGAGCGGAAGACCTGAGCAATCTGTACCTGAAACCGGAATCCTGGTACCGGGAAAACGAGGTCGAGTTGATTTCCGGGGTCGCGGTGCAGCAGATCCGGGATGACGGGCACGAAGTGCAACTGAGCGATGGTCGAGTGCTCCGCTACCAACACCTGCTGCTGACCACCGGTGCGGACGTGCGCCGGGTGCCCGTGCTGGAGCAGGGAGCTATTCCCTGCTTCTACCTGCGCACCTATCGGGACAGCGTTGCGCTGCAGGCGCAACTTGTTCCCGGCAGGCACCTGCTCATTGTTGGTGCCGGAATCATCGGGCTGGAGGTGGCGGCCAGCGCCGTGCGATGCGGTTGTCAGGTCTCCGTCATGGAAATTGCCGATCGGGTGATGGCCAGGACAATGCCGGAGTCCATGTCTGCCTGGTTGCAGCGGCAACACGAGAGTCGAGGTGTCAGGTTTTACCTGGAGAATTCCGTTTCCGGCTTTGACAGCGACGATGACGGGGCGGCGGCCGTACTCGCCGGCGGGGAGCGCATTCGCGCGGACCTGATGCTGATTGCCGCCGGCATCACCCCTGCAGTGGACCTTGCGGAACAAGGCGGCCTGGCCTGTGATAACGGCATCGTCGTCAACGAATACGGCCAGACCAGTTCGGAAGATATCTACGCTGCAGGCGACGCTGCAGCCTACCCGGACGCCTGGCTGGAGCGGAGCTTTCGCAGCGAAAACTGGATGCACGCCATGCGTCAGGCGGAATGCGCTGCCCGCAATATGGCTGGTGCGCACGAACCCTACCGGGAAATACAATCCGGGTGGACCGATCAATACGATTTCAAACTTCAGGTTGCAGGCGTATTCGACGGCGACCAGCAGATTCTGCGTGGCGACTGGAATTCGGGCAGCTTCATGATTTTCCAACTGCGGGAGGGAAGGGTTGTCGGTCTTCTCGGTGTCAACCAGGCCAAGTTCATGCGCCTCGGACAAAACCTGATAAAGTCGAAAGCCACGGTTGATACTGCCGTTTTGTCCGACCCCGCCGGAAACCTGAAAAAGGCGGCGATCGAGAGGATCGGATGATGAAACATCATACCGGCGTGGAAACGGCAGCCGACCCGGCGATTGATCTGATACGCAAGTTCAGCCCTGGCGGGGCAGGCCGGCCAGATCGCTAAAATAGTGGAAGTAGGTCATGGTGTCGCGCCCGGCCGGCCCGGAGTCGACTACCAGTTTCTGCTGGGCGGAAACCGATTTTGCCATCGGTGGGTCGATGCCGAGGCGCGCAGCTTCTGCCAGGAATAACTTGACGTCCTTGATCCCTATCTCGACGGCGCCGGTGCCTTCGAACTTTCCCTGCATGATGAAGTTGGGAAATATCCTTTCGGAAAAGAAATTTGCGCCACTGCCCTGGTTGATGATGTCGACAGCCATATCCATGCTGAGCCCGGCTTTCATTCCCACGGCGACCGACTCGCAGGTGGCCAGCAGGGACGCATAGGCAACGGAGTTGTTGACGACTTTCCCGGTCTGGCCCATGCCGGGTTCTTCCCCCAGTTCGAACAGTCTTCCGGCAAATGCCTGCAGCGCGAAACGGGCTTTTTCCACTGCCGCTGCCGGTCCTGCAGTCAGAACGCCCAGTGTGCCTGCTTCCAGTGCCGGTACACCGCCGACAACCGGAGAATCCAGTACCGCAATATTGTCGGCGGCCAGTAATCGCGAAATTTCGATGATCGCCTCGCCTCCCATCGAGGAGAGTTCAATGTAGACTTCGACTTTGCTGCCCGTGCAGACACCGTTCTCCCCGAGCGCGACCTGGCGGCAGATGTCCGCGTCCGGCAGGCATGCGAATACGATCTCGGTTTCATTCACCACCTCCGCGACCGACGCCGCCGGCGTCGCTCCTGCCCGGCGCATTGCCTCAAGTGTTTCGGGGTTGATGTCAAAGGCCAGAACCGATATGTCATTCTCCATCATGCGCGTCGCGATGGCGCCTCCCATCATGCCGACGCCGATGAATCCCACAGTTTTCATTGTCTCTCTCCAGATATCTCCCCGCTACGGAAGGCCGCGCGGAATGCAGTTTTTCACAATCCATCTTTGTCGACGGATATAACGTATGCTACATTAACCGAGAGGCGGCAAGTTGCGCAACTGCTGCCACGGACGTCCACTGTCGATGGCGGCTGGCCACACTGTTGCAACCCTGACAACAGCAACTACACTTCTCGCATATCGAGAGACTCGGGGGGGGTTGCCGACGCAATGGCGATAGCAACAGACATCATGGGGAATCCGAATGTGACCGACGACCGCCGTTCCATGCCATTGGCGAAACGGCTGGAGACAGAGGAAATCGAGAATCTTCCCGGGAGACTGGAAAACTGGTTTCGGGACCAGCTCGACGACGCGAGCAATGTGAAAATCAAATCACTGTCCCGTGCTTCGGAAGCTTCCGGGATGTCTGCCCAGATTTTTATTGTCAATCTTCAATGGCGGACGAAGGGCGGCAATACAGAAGAGAAAAAATATGTGGTCCGGGCCGAAACCACCAAAGCTGCCAATCCGGCCTCCAACACCGTCGATATGATCAGTGCTTTGAAAATCCTCGGCTCCAAAACCGATTTGCCCATTCCCATGGTGTATTGGTCTGAATACGACCCCGACCACATCGGTGGGCCATTTTTCGTAATGGAATACCTGGAAGGTATCGTTGCCGCCGACAGCCCGCCATTCACAGTGGAAGGTTGGGTAAAGGACGCTACCGCCGGGCAACGGCGAAAAATGTACAGGTCAGGCCTGGAGTTTCTGGCTAAATTCCACGAACTGGACTGGAGAGCACTTGGTCTGGACTTCCTGCTCAAAAGCCATGGCGTGAAGAGCCAGACGGAATGGTGTCTCGATGAGGCCATTCGCTACTATGATGAAGCTGTCGACGGCAACAGGGGGGAATACGAAACGGCCGCCATCAACTGGTTGCGGGAAAACAGGCCAGCCAGGGAAAATCTCCGGCTTGCCTGGACCGACAGTCGTCCCGCAAACTCACTGTGGAAAGATTTTGAGCTGGTTGGCGCATTGGATTGGGAAATGGTGACGCTGATGGACCCGGCCTCTGATGTTGCCGTATGGTATTTCTCCGATACCGCTCACACTGAGAGCCTTGGCTTGGAAAGATTGCCCGGCATGTGCACCCGCGAAGAATTTATCTCAATTTACGAAGAATATTCTGGTACCCGACTGCTGAATTACGACTACTATGAGATGCTCTCAGCGTTCAAATGCCACGCCATCGTGGCAAATATGGTGGCACTTTGGGAACGCAAGGGACAGCATTTCTACGGCGAGGGATTTGACGTGCAGAATAACCCGATCTTTCTCGCATTCAGGGGAATTGCGGAAAGGGCCCTCTGACCAGCCCGCCAATCGCACCGAATCGCCCGGTCAGTAAGCTTGCTCATGTGGAGGCCCTGCCGGCAGGAGGGTCAGTACCTCTTCCAGATTCGCGATGGTATGAACCGGCATATGCTCCGGTTCACTGCACTCCTGCTGCCGCCAATTTCGAGTCGGATCGTAATGAATTCCGGTGATGCCAACCCCGGCTGCGCCGCGAATGTCATTCACGGGGTGGTCTCCGATATGCCAGGCATTGACTGCCTCTTCATTGACCAGTGCAAGAGCGTATTCAAATATTTTTTGATCCGGCTTGTGTGCCCCCGCCTGTTCGCTGATCACCACCTGGTCGATCAGTTCATGAAAACCATGGTATCTGATTTTTGCGGTCTGTAACTCACGGAAGCCATTGGTGATGATGCCGGTTGTTATGCCAAGATCCTTGACAGCCTGTAGCACTTCGATTGCATTGTCGCAGGGCCTGGCACCCGTCGTTGCCTTTTCAATGAATAGCTCAAACATGTCGGCGGCTACATCAGTATCACCACCGACGCTCCGGATTGCCTGACGAAAACTCTCCACCATCACGCTTCGTCCACTCATTCCGGGTTCAAACATTCTTTGCCACATGGTCCCGGCCTGCTGGGTCAGGGCCTGGATAAACCTTGACTGATTTTCTGGTCCGAGAGCGGAGAGGTGCGAATCATAGAGCCCGGTGATCATGGCTTCGACACCGCTGGCGTTATTGATCAGGGTCTCGTCCAGGTCGAAAAAGATGACTGTTGGTGAGTTGATCGACGCCATTTCCGGATTGTAACCGCCCGGTCTGGAGAATGGAAAAAACACCCACAGATCCCTGCCATGATTTCGCCCCCCGCATTTGCTACTCTGGGGCAGGGGGTTGATCACGGGTTCCCCGGGTTTTGGACACTGGATAATGAGTATTTTGAGAACGAGTGACGGGGAGGCCATTGCCTACCAGCATTTGCCGGGTGGCTCTCCCGGCACTTTGTTCTGCAGTGGATTCCACTCCGATATGCAGGGAAACAAGGCACTGGCCCTGGAGGCGTTCTGTCGTTCGCGGGGACTGCAATTTACGCGTTTTGATTACTTTGGTCATGGCCAATCTTCCGGTGCAATGGAAGACGGAACCATTGGCCGTTGGCTGAACGATACCTTGACGATATTGGACCAGGTAACGACGGGCCCGCAAATCATTGTCGGCTCTTCAATGGGTGGCTGGATGATGATCCTGGCGGCAATGGCTCGGCCCGAGCGCGTGGCGGCGTTGCTTGGCGTTGCTGTCGCGCCCGATATGACCGAAGACATGCGGGCGCGCAGCCTCACCGAATCCCAGCGACAATCATTGGCCGCCAACGGCTGGTATGACTTGCCCAATGAGTATGATGATCGGCAGCCGTACCGAATCACAACAGCGATGCTCGACGAGGCAAAACGGCATCTCGTCCTCGCTGGGGCGGCCAGTCAAAAAATCGCCGTACGCGTTCCCGTCAGGCTTCTCCATGGCATGTGTGACGCGGATGTTCCCTGGCAACGCTCTCTGGAGGTCCTCGAGCGGATGGCAAGCACCGACGTAGAACTGCAGTTGATAAAATCCGGGGATCATCGATTGTCGACAGCGTCTGATTTGCAGCGCCTGATCCGCACCATCGAGGCCCTGTTGCCCCGGTTTGACCAGGGAGGCCCTGAATAGGTGGGCAGCAAGGTCGCAATCCGGTGCGCAAGGCAAGGCGTACTGCGGCATGGCGCGCTGCCCGGCCGGCCTTGACCCTGCATCCGGTGACTTATAGAGTCCGTGCCGATTATCCGGGTCGATTTCAAAAGGAATATGCGGAATGAGTGACATGGCTTCACTGGGTTACAACCGGGAAGTATTCAAGCCCGAGCACGAGGCATTCCGCGAAGTCGTGCGACGATTTTTTCAGCGGGAAGTGGAGCCGAATTACCGGCAGTGGGAAAAGGATGGCTTTTACCCTGCGGAATTATTCGAGACAGCGGCAGAATACGGGATTCTTTGTGCCGGAATCCCCGAAGAATATGGTGGTGGCGGTGGCGATATGCTGCACCAGGTCATACTTCACGAAGAGCACGGCTATTCGGCAGCAGGTGCCTCACTCGAGGCGGGGCTAGGTACGGACCTGTCGACGTTTGTCCTGCTCGATGGTGGAACCGAAGAGCAAAAGAAAGAGTGGTTGCCGTTTTTTGCGTCGGGACGGGGCATCGCGGAGGTCGGTCTATCCGAACCCGGAGCCGGCAGTGACGCCCGTGCCATCAAGACATTCGCCCGCAGGGACGGGGATGACTACGTCATCAATGGTTCCAAAATGTGGATGTCGAATGGGCCGCTGATTACCGTGCTCTTTGTCGTGGCCAAGACCGAGACAGGAGGTGACCGTGACGCCATGTCAATGTTCATCATTCCCTTTGAAGAAACGAAGGGGGTCACTGTCAGTAAGCCGACGCCACTGATGACAAAGAGCTGCGGTGGTGTATCGGAAATCTTCTTTGACGATGTCCGGATACCTGCGCGTTACCTGCTGGGTGGTGTGGAAGGAAGGGGCTTGCACAGTGCCATGGGAACCATCGCGGCCGGCAGAATGACACTCGCCGCGCGTTGCGTTGCCGCCTGCGAATTGGCGCTGGCAATGACCATCGACTACACAACAGAGCGCAAGGCGTTCGGACAACGGGTGTTTGAGTTTCAAAATACCCAGTTTGCGCTGGCAACGCTAAAAGCCGATATTGCCGCCGGCAGGGCTCTCGTAGACAGCTATCTGAATAAGTTGGACGGCAACCGGCTGGGGGCTGATGAATCGGCCATCGCCAAGCTCTGGACCAGTGAACTCGAGGCAAGGGTTATGGATGAATGCCTGCAACTGCATGGTGGTATGGGCTACAGCGATGAGATGCCGATTTCCAAAATGTATTCTTTCGCCCGAGTCCACAGGATATTTTTGGGCACATCAGAGATCATGCGCTCGACAATCGCCAGAGGCCTGCGTTGAAAACGAAAGCGATTTTTTCAGTATCTTCTTGTGATTGACAGGCCTCCCGGACCCATTCCCCCGGCTTTGTAATAAAAGCGGATTCACTATAATATAACGCAGGTTATATAAAACCAGGTTTCAGGTTTTTCAGTTCATACCGCCCGCGGACCGGGAAGTTATCATGCACGCCACAAAAAAAATTGCCGTTGTTGGCGCAGGTATGGCAGGTCTCTCCGCCGCCTATCGCCTGCAACAATTCGGATTCTCAACCACCGTATATGAAAAAAATCATTCCGTCGGTGGCAGAACTGCGTCCCTGGAAAAAGACGGTTACGTCATGGATCTCGGCGCCATTACCCTTTCACCTGCGTACCGGGAAACCATGCAACTCATCGACGAAGTGGGAGCAGGCGACAGTTGCACCAGTACCCAGCCCGTTCTGGCTTTTGCCCGGGATGGTGCCCTCCACGATATCGATTTGTCCGAGCCCCTCAAATCCGCTATCAAAACCGGATTTCTCTCGTTCGGGGCCAAGCTGAGGCTTCTCAATTTCCTCCCCACGGTACTCAGGTTCTGGTCCAGATGTGACTTTGAGGATATGGCGCAGCTTGAAGAGCTGGACGTGGAAAACTGCGAATCTTTCGCACTGCGGAAAGCAGGCAGGGAAGTTCACGATTACTTTGTGGACCCCATGATCCGTGTCAATATGTTCAGTTCTTCCAAACTGAGTTCCGCGGTTGATCTCATTTGGGTGATGAAGGTATTCGGCGTCCCGACCATGATGCAGGTCAAAGGTGGCATGGGTGTGCTGCCTCAGAAAGTGGCCGCGGAACTGGCTAACGTCCAACTGTCCACTGTCGTCCAAGAGCTAAGGGTGGAAGATCAACGCGTCGCTGTCACAATAGATGGCGCCACCAGATTTTTTGATGGGGCTGTCCTGGCCATACCCACGGAAAAAGCCCTGGAAATTGCCCCGTGGATATCGGGAAACCAGCGCGAATGGTTTGATAAGGCCAAAGCGATTCCCAGCCTGACCGTCCACGTAGGACTGAAAACCCGGCCGGATAGTTCGGCGGCGATGGTAATGGTGCCCAGCTCTGAAGCCAAAGACGTACTGGGCATTGTGCTGGAGCACAACAAGTGCCCTGACCGCGCTCCGCAAGGCAAGGGACTGATCGCTCTCCATATGACCGGAGAGTGGGCCGAATCACAACGAGGTCTCGACCGTCTGCAGGTGGCGCGCAACGCTCTCGATACCATCGTGCCCTTTATGGGTGACCTCAAAGACCAGATAGAGATGGTCAACCTGCAGGAATGGGATCATGTGGACCACGAACGTTACGTTGGTGTGTACAAGTCATTGAGAAATGCCCAACCTGAATTCATGGACGGCCGCGTGACCTTTGCCGGTGAGTATAATTCCGCAGGTATAGAAGGGGCCGTCATTTGTGGCAGGAAGTGCGCCGCAGCGCTTGCCAGGCAATTTCGCTGATGGATTTCTATAGCTACTGTTATAGTATGGCCGCTGGGATAGTTTTTTTGCTGAGCAGGACAGGAGTTCACCAATGAAGGCAATTCGAATACACGACTACGGCGATTCAGGCGCCCTCAGTATCGATGAAGTCGACAGGCCCGAGGCAGCCCCGGGCCAGGTGCTGATACGAAACCGTGCCCTGGGGGTCAACCCGGTGGACTGGAAGCTTCGCTCAGGCTATGTGAAGGAGAGGTTTCCATTGACCATGCCCTGTATTCTGGGTGGGGATATCGCCGGAGTAGTGGAAGAATTGGGCGAGGGCGTCACCGGTTTTGCGGTCGGCGAGCGGGTTTACTCCCTGCTGGGGATTATCGGTGCCTACGCGGAGTACACCAGTGTCGATGCCCAGCGGGTAGCCCACAGCCCTGGTCTGGTGGACGATATTCAGGCTGCTTCGATACCGCTGGCCGCCCTGACTGCCTGGCAGGGCCTGTTCGAGCACGCCAGCCTGGTTGCGGGACAGAGCGTACTGATACATGGAGCAGCCGGCGGGGTTGGCAGTTTCGCCGTGCAGTTTGCCAGGGCCAAAGGGGCCCGGGTCATTGCCACGGCCTCGGCCAGGAATGCGGACTACGTTCAGGGTCTGGGTGCGCAGGAGGTCTTTGACTACCGCACCGATGGTACGGCGAGTCAGCCGACCGGGGTGGATCTGGCACTGGACCTCGTCGGAGATGGAGTCGATCACCTGCTGGCCGCCCTGAAACCCGGCGCTGTCCTGTTGCAGGTAGCCCCCGGGGGAAACCCGGGCACCGCGGAAAAAGCCAGAGCCGCCGGGGTCGAGATGATGAATATCATGGTGCACCCGGACGGCGCCCAACTAGCGGAAATTGCTGCCCTGGTCGACGCCGGAGAGGTCGTCACACACGTCGATGCAGTCTTTGCACTGGAAGAGGTCGCACAGGCCCACGACCTCATTCAGGAGGGGCACACGCGTGGCAAAATTGTACTGAGTTGCTGATCCGGGGCACGTTGCGGGAACGACCGAGAATGCAGACTACCCCTGAACTCCTGCGCAGCATTTTACTGGCGCTGAGGGAGGCTATCGGACCCGAGGTGGCGGTCTGTCAATACCAAAGTAATTTTCCCCCCACACTGCGCAGGAAACTGTTCGCTGGAGGATCATCCAATGGAATTCAATAACATCATCGTTGAAATCGAAGGACCCGTCACCAGGATCACTTTGAACCGGCCGGAGGTCATGAACGCGATCAGCAACGCCATGCATCATGAACTCGAAGCCGCCTTCGATGCGTTTGCGGCCGATAAAGAGCGAAGAATCTGTGTCGTTATCGGCGCAGGCGACAGGGCGTTCTGTGCGGGGAGTGATTTGAAGGCGGCCGCCGGCCAAGGGGCGCTGGCAACGGAATATCCGGCGCATGGCTACGCCGGGCTGATTGAACGCTTTGATCTGGACAAACCGGTTGTCGCCGCCGTCAACGGCGTCGCGCTCGGCGGAGGTTTCGAACTCGCCCTCGCCTGCGACCTGATCATCGCCACCGAGAACGCGACATTCGGCCTGCCGGAGCCGTTGGTCGGTGCGGTCGCCCTCGGTGGCGGACTGCACCGGCTGGCCCGGCAAATCGGACTGAAGCAGGCCATGGGCATGATCCTGACGGCCCGACCGGTGACGGCGGCGGAGGGCCTTCAACTGGGGTTTGTCAATGAAGTGGTTGCGGCCCGTGATCTCAACGATGCGGTCGGCCGCTGGTGCGAGCAGATGCTCAAATGTGCCCCATTGGCGTTGAACGCGTCCAAGCAAACCGTTATGCGAGGGCTCGACGAGCACAGCCTGTCTGGTGCAATGGCCGCCCAGCACGAGTACCCGGCGTACAAGATCTGGCGGCATGCCGAGGATAATGTGGAAGGTACTCGCGCGTTTGCGGAAAAGCGCGCACCCATCTGGCGTGGCGTCTGAATCCCGCAGAGGAATTGCACGATTCCCGGTAAGCATCGCTATTTCGAGGTAACGCAATGACAGAATGAACCTGCCTGCTCGGCTGCCAGCGCGGGATGCGACAACTTGACCAAGGGCTGAGATCGTTTTATAGTTCCTCCTTAACGAACGTTTAGTTACCAGTCATCATGGCCGAGCCCACACAGGAAAGACTCCTTGAGGTTTCTGCAGAACTCTTTGCAGAGCACGGGGTTACCGGGGTTTCCATGCGCCGGATCGCTCGTGCCGCGGGCATCACCCAAGCCGCCATCTACCATCACTTTGCCAACAAGGAAGAGCTTTACTTCGCCTCGGTGGCCCACCTGACGGAAGAAAAAACCTCCCATGTGGCGGAATCCCTGGCCTCCGAAACCTGTCCAATCAACCGGTTTTCCGCACTGGTCAGGGCCATACTGAAATTGTTCGACGCGGACCCCCATTTTCGCCGCATCTACATGCGTGAAATCCTGGAAGGCGATCAGCGCCGGTTGGCCAAAATGGCCAACAGCGTTTTCGCCAACCTGCAACAGTTGGCGGATGATGTGCTGAGAGACATCGATTCAAAGCTGGATAGCCAGCTTACGCTGTTGTCGCTGGCGGGTACGATTCTGCATCAACTGGAGGCTCGCGAGTTGAACCAGATGCTGTCCGGCGGCAAACCGGAGCATAGAGAACTGCCGGTGCTGGCCGACCACATCGTTTCCCTGTTCTTGCACGGTGTGGTGCGCCCATGAAAAGGGAACTGTTCCTGGTGGCCGGTTGTGCCGTGCTCGCCTGCTGTGGCGAGGCGGTCACGCAGGAAGATAACGAAGTACCGGAAAAGAGCGTCCCGGTCACCAGCACCCAGCCGGTGCAGCGGGATATCGACTATGTTCTGTCGGCCCTGGGCAGTGTAGAGAGCATTGACGATCCCACAATTTCCGCGGAAACATCGGGGCAGATCACCAGGCTGCACGTGGCGGAAGGCGACACCGTCGAGCCCGGTGAGCTGCTGTTGGAGATCGACAACACCCTGCACCAGATCGAGGCGGAAAAGTCCGAGGCCGAACTGGAACGCCAGCAGGTAGTGATCGCCAATCAACGCCGGGAAGTGGCGCGTCTGGAACGATTGGCAAAGACCCTGGCCGTGTCCGCGGACCATCTGGAAGATCAACAGGACCACCTGCAGATGCTGCTCGCCCAGCGGGATGTGGCCCAAAAACAATGGGAACTCGCCCGGCATCTCGATGCAAAGACCCGCGTTCAGGCGCCCCAGCGCGGTATGATTGCCCGTCGTCACGTATCAGCCGGGGATTTCGTAGAGCCCGGACAATCGCTGTTCGACATGGTGTCGATACAGCGCCTGCGCGCCCGTCTCTCCTTTCCGGAACGGGACGCCGCCAGGATAGAGATCGGCCAACCGGTTCGCCTCAGCAGCCCCGCCGCTCCAGACGCCGTTGCCATCGGAGCGGTTACCAGCATCAATCCGCGTATCAATCCGCACAATCGCACCTTCGAAATCACCGTCGCGTTCGATAATCCCGGTGGCTGGTACCCCGGGGCCAGCGTGGACGCAACGCTCCTGGTGGCTCGCAACCAGGCCGCGCTGACGGTTCCGAGCCTCAGTGTGGTCAAACGCGAGGGCCGGGAGTATGTCTTTGTGGTACGGGATGGCCGTGCGCTGGCGCAGGCGGTTGAACTGGGATGGCGGGAAGACCAATGGGTGGAAATTCGCGATGGCGTTCAGGCAGCCGACCGGGTCGTAGTGCAGGGTGCCTTGCTGATCACCGATGGCAGCCTGCTCAGCGAGGCGGATAACGGGCAATGAATGTCGCGGAGTTCTTCGTTCGCCACCGGGTATTGGCCTATATGCTCAATGCCGCCATCATCCTGTTCGGGGTGATCAGTATCCGGGATATCGGCACCGACCGCATGCCCAATGTCGACTATCCGGGGGTCGTCATCACCACGGCCAACGATGGAGCCAGCCCGGAAGTGGTGGATAACAGTATCACCCGCGTCCTGGAATCCGCCGTGAATACGGTACCCGGCATCGATATCATCCATTCCACTTCCTGGCCGGGAGTTTCGGAAGTCTATGTCCAGTTCGTGCCGGAAAAGGACCCGGATATAGCCTTCAACGAGGTTCAGAGCAAAATCAACCAGGTACTCAACGAACTTCCGCGGGAAGCAGAGCGGCCGGTGATCATCAAGTTCAACCCCAGTGACTCTCCCGTGCTCTGGCTGTTTTTGCGGGGAGACCGCGGCCTGATCGAATTGAACCGCGTCGCAGAAGAAAAGATCAGTCACTACCTGGAAAATATCAGTGGCGTTGGAGAGGTGAGAATCGGAGGAGGCCGCGAACGGAAGATTCGCGTGGACCTCGACCTGGGCAGTCTCTCCGCGCTTGGGCTCACCGCTCAGGATGTGATCAGCGCCTTCGGCCGGGAACACATCCAGGTTCCTGGTGGCTACCTGGTTGGCGGCATGCAGGAGAAGATGCTGCACCTGGATATGGAATACCACAGCATTCGTGAACTGGGTGACCTGGTGATACAGTCCCGTGACCAGGTACCCATCAGGCTCAGGGACGTTGCCAGCCTGACCGATGGCCTGGACGACAAGCGCGGCCTGTCCCGCTTCAATGGCGTCGAGGGCATCGCCATCGGCATCAGAAAGGTCCGCGGTGCCAACACGGTTGCGATTGTAAAGGAAGTCAAACAGCAACTGGCGGTCGCTGTCCGGCCGCAACTGCCGGATGGTGTTGAACTGCTGGTTGTAACCGATGAGGCCGACATCATCAGTCGTGCCACCAATGCCCTGCAAAACCATATCCTGGAGGGCACCCTGCTGGCCGGCGTGGTTGTGCTGTTATTTCTGCTCAACATCCCCGCCACCCTGATCATCAGTACCGCGGTGCCGGTTTCCCTGGCCGGTGCCATAGTTGTCCTGTACTTTGGGGACTATACCCTCAACACCATAACTCTCTCGGCGTTGTTGTTGTTGATTGGGGTGGTGGTGGACGACGCCATCGTCGTACTGGAGAACATCCACCGCCAACATGAAGCCGGGGTGAACGACCCGGATGCCGCAGCCATCCAGGGTACCCGGGAAGTCATTTTCGCGGTGATGGCGGCTTCCCTGACCCTGGTGTGCATCTTCGGTACGGTGATCTTTACCGAGGGCATGTTCGGTATCTTTATCCGGTCGTTTGCCACTGTGGTGGTGATGGGGGTGCTGTCCTCCGTGTTCGTCTCCCTGACCTTGACACCGGTACTGTGTTCCCGCTTCCTGCGGTACCGGAAAACACCCGGCAGATGGGTGGCCCCGCTCGAGCGGGCCCACAAAGCGCTTGAAAACCGGTATCGCCGCCTCCTCGTTTTCAGTCTGGAACGACGCGGCGCTGTCCTGCTCGGCACGCTGCTGCTGGTCGCCTCCAGCAGCTGGTTTGTGACCCGACTCGGAGCGGAATTTTTCCCCGCCGACGATGAAGCCCGCTTTGAAGTCATACTGCGAGCACCGCTGGGTACATCCATCGACTACATGGTGCAGAAGCTCGACGCAGTCGAGGCAATTCTGCGTGACGACCCCGCGGTATCGCACATTTTCAGCACCGTTGGCTACGGCAGGGGTGCCGAGGTAAACGAGGCCACGCTCGGGGTGATGCTGCTGCCCCGGAAGCAGCGGAGCGCAAGCCAGGCAGTGGTCATGGCCCGAACCCACGCTGCCCTGGAGCAGGTGGTCGGCGTTGAAGTCTATTTGAACAACTACCCGATTGCGCCCGGTGTGAGCCCCGATACCTTCGAGGGCTATATTACAGGGCCCGGGATGCAGGAGGTTGCCCATTACGCCGAGCAAATGCTGCAGCGTCTGCGTGAGCACGACGGTATGGACAACATACACCTGGAACTGGACCTGGCTCTACCGCAGCTCACTTTTGACGTCGACCGTAACCGTGCCAAGGCGCTGGGTATCAGCTCGCAGCAAATAGGCGATACGGTGAGGGTTCTCGTCGGTGGTGCGGATATAGCAAAATACCACGCCATCCCCGGTGACGGCGAGCGATACGACGTGCGCCTGGCTGCCCAGCGCGGCGCTATGCGCGACATCCGCGACCTGGAAAATGTCTATCTGAAGAGCGCCGACGGAAAGCTCGTACGCCTGGCAGCGGTGGTCGAGGTACGGGAAACAGTGGGCCCGGCTTCCCTGGAGCGCCTGAACCTGAGCTACAGCGCCGGTTTTGTCGGAACACCGGAGGGCATTGCCTTCGCCGAGGCGTTGGAGATTTTCAGACAGGTTGCCGCTGCCACCCTCCCAGCCGGCATGGATGTTCAATTTATCGGGGCATCGAATGAAATGGAAAGAACCACCCGCGGCCTGATTTTTGTCTTCATCACCGGTATGGTCCTGGTGTACATGGTCCTCGCCAGTCAGTTCAATTCTTTCCTGCAACCGGCACTGGTGATGCTCGCCCAGCCCATGGCCATCGCTGGTGGCGTCATCGCGTTGTGGGTAACCGGACTCACCCTGAACGTCTTCTCCATGATCGGGCTGATATTGCTGGTCGGGCTGGTCGCCAAGAACTCCATCCTGCTGGTAGACCTGGTCAACCGTTACCGGGCGCAGGGTATGGAAACGCATGCTGCCATCCTGCAAGCGTGTCCCCGGCGCATGCGGCCGGTGGTGATGACCTCACTGACCGTCGTCCTGGCCATGACGCCGGCTGCGCTGGGTGTGGGAACAGGGGCTGCGCAATACGGTTCCATGGCGGTGGCGGTTATCGGCGGTATGGTCTTTTCCACCCTGCTCACGCTGGTCGTGGTACCAACGGCGTACTCCCTTCTGGAGCGCTGGTTGGTCGCAGTCGAGAGCTTGTCTTCGACAGTGCAATTGCCGGCTGGGTCGCGCCGGCAAAAGCCGTTGCCGACGGCAACGGACAATTGATCGGAGCTTCCCCGTCTCTACCCGGTCGCTGCCGCGCCCGTCGCGGAACTCTCCCACAATGGTTCCTGCCCGGTTATACTGGCAGTTCGGGAACCTCCCGTATTGCAGGGACATTTTCCATGGCGAAGAGCCGGGATACGAATCGGCCGGCTGCGATAACCGCGGCGGCGGGCAGCGGCGCCGAGCCCGCTGCCGGGGACGTTGCCAGGCTGGCTGAATTGCGCAGGCGACCGCAACAGGGCGAAATGCCCTTTGCGGTGGTACTGGGACAGGCGGTTACCGAGCTGCCCCGCGACCTCTACATTCCACCACAGGCACTGGAAGTGTTTCTGGAGGCCTTTGAAGGGCCCCTGGACCTGCTGCTGTACCTGATCCGGCGCCAGAACCTGGATATTCTCGACATCAACGTCGCCGAAGTTACCGAGCAGTACATGCAGTACGTGGAACTGATGGATGCCCTGCAATTCGAGTTGGCCGCCGAGTACCTGTTGATGGCGGCGATGCTGGCGGAGATCAAGTCGCGCATGCTGCTGCCGCGCAGCGGCGCCGCGGAAGAGGACGAGGCCGACCCGCGCGCCGAGCTGATCCGGCGTTTGCAGGAGTACGAGCGCTTCAAGAAAGCGGCCTCTGATCTGGACGAGTTGCCGCGCATGGAACGGGACTACTACCGGGCTGAGGCCAGCCCCGCCGCGCGGGAGAGCAGCCGCCCCGACCCCGATGTGAGCATGCGGGAATTGTTGGTGGCACTGGGTGAAGTACTGCATCGTGCCGCCCAGTACGAGCACCACCAGGTACAACTGGAAGTTCTCTCCACCCAGGAGCGCATGTCCGAGATGCTGGAAGCGCTGCGCAGTGGCGGACAGTTCGTGCCCTTTGTCTCGCTGTTCCGGGAGCAGGAGGGCAAGCTGGGTGTCGTGGTAACCTTTCTGGCACTGATGGAACTGATGAGGGAATCCCTGGTGGAGATTGTGCAGACAGAGAACTTCGGCCCCATTCACGTCCGGGTCGGCAGCGGAGCACCGGCGATTGAATAACGAACCGGAGACCAGTGCGCCGCCCCTGGTGCAGATTCTCGAGGCCGCCATTCTGGCAGCGGACAAACCGTTGACCGTACTGAATATGGCCGATCTGTTCGAGCCGGCCGAGCGCCCGCCAAATGCCGCCATTCGTGCGGCACTGAAAGAAATTGCCCAGCGTTGTGAGCAGCGCGGCTTTGAACTGACTGAAGTTGCCAGCGGCTTTCGCTTCCAGATTCGCCGCGAACTGAGTCCGTGGGTAGAACGGCTCTGGCGTGAACGCCCGGTCAAGTACTCCCGCGCGCTGTTGGAAACCCTGGCGTTGATCGCCTACCGGCAGCCCATCACTCGCGGCGAGATCGAAGAAACTCGTGGCGTGGCCCTGAGTTCCAATATCATCAAAACCTTGATGGAACGGGATTGGGTGCGCGAGGTGGGGCATCGCGACGTGCCTGGGCGCCCGGCCCTGCTGGCAACCACCCGCCAATTTCTGGATTACTTCAACCTCAAGAGCCTGTCCCAGCTACCCGCCCTGGCCCAGATCCGGGATTTCAAAACCCTCACCCGGGAACTGGGTTTCGATGAGCTGTCGGAAGATGGGGGCAGCGCCGAAGGCCCGGCGGCACAGCAGCAGCCAGCGGAGTCCGATGGCAGTCGCGGATGAAAAACTGCAGAAAGTCCTGGCTCGCGCCGGCCTGGGTTCGCGGCGGGAAATGGAACGCTGGATTCAATCCGGCCGCGTCCGGGTCAACGGCCGGCCGGCACAACTGGGTGACCGGGTAGACGACCGAGCCCGCATTTCCGTGGATGGCAAACCGATCGAAAGCCGGTCCGCCCCCAAAACCCGGGTAATTCTCTACCACAAGCCCCCCGGGGAAATTTGCTCTCGCCACGACCCGCAAGGGAGGCGAACGGTATTTGATCGACTGCCGACCCTGGCAAGCGGGCGCTGGGTCGCCGTCGGGCGTTTGGACTACAACACCAGTGGTCTGTTGCTGTTTACTACCGATGGCGAACTCGCCAATGCGCTGATGCATCCGTCCGCCCGGGTCGAGCGGGAATACCTGGTACGCGTGCGCGGCGCAGTCAGCGCACAGAGTCTCCACATCCTGCAACGAGGGGTCATGCTGGAAGATGGCATGGCGTGCTTTACCGATATCCAGCCGGTTCCCGGCGAGGGTAGTAATCAGTGGTACTACGTGGTCATCATGGAGGGGCGCACCCGTGAGGTGCGGCGACTGTGGGAATCTCAGGGATGTGAAGTGTCGCGTCTGAAACGTACACGCTACGGCCCGGTATTCCTTCCCTCCAGGGTTCGTCAGGGACGCTGGCAGTCACTGGATAAAAGAGACATCAAGAGCCTCTACCGCTGCGCCGGGCTGGCGGCCAGGCCCCTTGCCACCATGCCACCCGGGGAGCGGGAGCGCATGGAACGGCAGTTCCGCAAGCGGGTCCGGGGCACCCCGTGAGTGGGGATGCAGCGGGGCTCTCCCGTTGCCGGATTGCGTCCGCAAGCGTCGTTCAGAGTACCGGTCGGGCGCGAACCGATTGAATGACATTGTCGCGCAGGTTCAGGATTTCGAGATAGCAGTTTCCCAGTTCCACACCGGCATTGCCGTCGGGGAAGCCTTCCAGGTACTCCAGCATCAGACCGTTCAGGGTTTTTGCTCCGGTGGTGGGCAATTCCCATTCCAGCGTCTTGTTGATATCGCGAATGGTTGCAGTGCCATCGATGAGGTAGCTGCCGTCCTGTTGGGGGTAGATATCGTCCATGGTCTCGGCAAGATTGGAAGTGAATTCCCCCACGATTTCCTCCAGGATATCTTCCAGGGCCACCAGGCCCCTGACATCCCCGTACTCGTCCACCACCACCGCCATACGGTGTTTACTCCGTTGAAAATTCAGTAACTGCCGGTTCAGCGCAGTGCCCTCGGGAATGAAATAGGGCGGTTCCACATAGTTGTCCATGCGCTTCCGATCCAGGCCATCGGCACCCATGAAGCGGCTCACATTGCGTATGTGCAGCAACCCCCGGATGTTGTTGATATCCCCGTTGTACACCGGCAGGCGGGTATATTCGCTGTTTTGGATGGTATGCAGGATGGCGGCATCGGACTCGCTCAAATCGATACCGTAGACCTCGTTGCGGGGGATGAGGATGTGGTCCACGGTAACCCGTTCCAGTTCCAGGATACTCAGTAACATGTTTTGGTGGTTGTTCGGAATCAGGCGGCCGGCATCGCTCACCAGGGTGTGCAGCTCCTCGCTGGTGATCGCCAGTTCCCGCTGCTGTTCGGCGTTGACACCTACTCGTTTGAGCATGGCATTGGTTATGCAGTTGACCAGCCACACCACCGGGTACAGCAGCTTCATCAGTGGCAGCAGCAGCAGACTGGCCGGAAAGGCGATTTTCTCCGGATGCAGGGCGGCGATGGTCTTGGGTGTAATTTCGGCGAAAATCAGAATCACCAGGGTCAGCAGGATGGTGGCGATGGCGATTCCGGCATCGCCCCACAGGCGGATGGCAACGACCGTGGCAATGGCGGAGGCGAGGATATTGACCAGGTTGTTGCCGATCAGGATCAGACCGATGAGACGGTCGGTGCGATCCAGCATGGCACTGGCTCGCTGGGCGCCGCGGTGGCCGCTATTTTTCAGGTATTTCAAGCGGTAGCGGTTGAGTGACATCATGCTGGTTTCCGCACTGGCGAAGAAACCGGACATGAGGATGAGTGCTGCCAGTAGGGAGAACAGGAGACCCAACGGTGTTTCGTTCAACTGGGAGGGACCCGGTGCAGACGGAGAACGCCAATCTTGAAGAAAAACCGTGCCACGCGCAAGGGTGGCGCTAACCCATCACGTCGGGCCTGCCCCGGTGGCCGGTGACGGGGCGGTCACTGCTGGTTCACCCGGATGGATCGGAAGCCCATTTATCATAGAAATAACAATTATATAGCACATTTATTTCAATTATATATTGCAATCTCCTACACTGCCCGTCGCCACGTCAATGAGAATTTGCCATGACCAGCTATCAGCGAGAGATCGAAACCACAAGCCGCCTGATTGAGGCCAATAGCGCCACCTGGAGCAGCATTGACGCGGAACACGTGGTGCGCATGCGCTTGCAGAACCGGTTCAGGACCGGCCTGGAAATTGCCCGTTACACGGCCGATATCATGCGCGCCGATATGGCCGCCTACGATGCCGACAGCAGCCGTTTTACCCACTCCCTGGGATGCTGGCACGGCTTTATCGCCCAACAGGTGATGATGGCGGTGAAGCGCTACCAGCGGGACACCGCGCGCAGCTATATCTATCTCAGCGGCTGGATGGTGGCGGCACTGCGCTCCCGCTTTGGCCCGCTGCCGGATCAGAGCATGCACGAGAAAACCACCGTGCCGGAGTTGATCGAGGAGATCTATACCTTTCTCAAGCAGGCTGACGCCCGTGAATTGGGTCACCTGTTCACCGAACTGGACGAGGCCCGCAACAACGGTGACGGGGGCGCAGACGTCGAAGCCAGAATCGACGCATTCCAGACCCATGTGGTGCCGATGATCGCCGACATCGATGCCGGTTTCGGCAACGAGGAGGCCACCTACCTGCTGGCCAAGAAGATGATCGAGGCCGGCGCCTGCGCCATTCAAATCGAAAATCAGGTGTCGGATGCCAAGCAGTGTGGTCACCAGGCCGGCAAGGTTACCGTCCCCCACGAAGATTTTCTGGCCAAGCTGCACGCGGTGCGCTACGCCTTCCTGGAGTTGGGGGTGGACAACGGCATCATCGTCGCCCGCACCGACAGCCTGGGTGCCAATCTTACCCAGAAGGTACCCGTTTCCCGTCAACCCGGTGACCTCGCCAGCCAGTACATCGACTTTCTGGAAACTACCCCTGTACAGAATCTGGAGGAGTTGAATGATGGCGATATCACCGTTCACCAGAAAGGGGAAATCGTCAAGCCGACCCGGCTCGAGAACGGCCTCTACGCATTTCGGTCCGACAGCAACGAGGCTCGGGTGGTGTTGGACTGCGTCACCAGCCTGCGCCACGGTGCCGACCTGCTGTGGATCGAAACCGAGCGACCCAACGTGGCCCAGATCGCCGGGTTGGTGGAGCAGATTCGCAACTTCGTACCCACGGCCAAACTGGTCTATAACAATTCACCCAGTTTCAACTGGACCCTGGCCTTTCGCGAGCAGGTATACGCCGATTGGGTCGCCGCCGGCCGCGATGTCTCCGACTACCCGGACCCGGCGTTGCAACCCAAGGGGCTGATGGGCGCCGAGTTCGACGACTCCGAACTGGCCGGGGCCGCCGATGCGCTGATCCAGCGCTTTCAGGTGGACGCGTCTCGCGAAGCGGGTATCTTCCATCACCTGATCACCCTGCCGACCTATCACACGGCTGCCCTGAGTACCGATGTGCTGGCCCAGGGCTACTTCGGTGAACTGGGCATGTTGGCTTATGTGCGGGACGTACAGCGCGAGGAAATCCGCCGCGACCAGGCCTCGGTCAAGCATCAGGATCTGGCCGGGTCAAATCTCGGTGACGATCACAAACGGTACTTTGCGGGCGACAAGGCGTTGTTGGCGGGAGGTGCCGACAACACCATGCACCAGTTTTAAATCCGCCGCCGCGCCCCGGGCCGAAAGCCCTCAAAAAACCGGTAGGAAGGGTCGGTGGTTCCCGGCTTGCCGATATGGGAGCCGGCTACAATGGGATTTTCCAGATCGACGATAGAGGGATCGTGCAGATTGGCCCAGTCCGCCACCACGGCGCGGCGGGAAAATTTCCACACCCCGTCGCGTTTTTCGTAGTTGTCGAAATAGCGGCCGCCAATCAACAGATCGAACGCCCCGCTATCGGTCCGTACCTTGTGGAAGGCGAGTACGTAGGCTTCCCCCTCGGCGCGGTCCCCGTGCAGTTCAATATTGTGCGTGGTGACATTGTGATGGAGGATTTCCATGGGGGCCTGTATCTCCGGCAGCTTGTCGATAAACTCCATGGCCAGGCCCTTGAAAAATGAACCGTGATCGTCGGTGGCATCCTCGTGGTAGAGGCTGCGCATCAATTCGTGGTCGTGGCGGTCGGAGGCGCGGCAATAGATTTGCACCAGTTCCCTGATGGCTTCCCTGTCCAGCAGTGCCTGCAGTTCCCGTTGGCTACTCATGTCCTCTTACCTCACCCATATTGGCGAACTCCAGGCTCGCTCCTGAATCGTTGGCGGTAAATCGGTGCGGGGTGCTACCCCGGCGCGCAGGGCGTCCCAGGTGGACCAGCGACACGTTGGGTTCTCCAGCACGCGCACATAGTAGAAGGCGTCCACTTCGGCGGAATATTCCGGATCCTGCCACCAGGTCGACAACTCCACTTCCCCCGGCCCCACGATGGCCGAACAATCGCTCAGGTCCACCCTGGCGCCATTGTCGGGACAGCGCCGGGTGTCGGGGTCCGGCTGCAGGCCATTGGAGCACGCCACATCAAAAATTTTTTCCTCCGGTTTTCCATTCGGCGCAATGTAGCCCTTGATGACCTGGATGCGCTGTAGTGGCGCACTGAGAGGGTCTCCCACCGCCCACAGCAGAAATGTTGGCGCCACTCCCTCCGTTTCAAGTTCTCCGCCCATGCTCACACCCCGCTGATAGGCCTGTTGGATCAGGTCCGGGTCACGCAGGCCAAGGCCGTCGAAACCGGTGCCGGCAAAAAATCGAAGTTTGATGCGCGGACCGCTGGTGGCAAAGGTTTCCTTGCGGCGGAAGGCACGGTAAATGGCATCCCTGGTATTCTCTTCGGCCCAGACTCCGGCGATTCCCGAGGCACTCCAGGTTTCCAACGCTGAGCCGCCGATATAGTCGCGCCCATCGACCTCGATCAGCGAGTCCGGGTCCAACAACCTGATGAGAGCGCCGTAGAGGAAAGAGGGCGGCACCGAACCGCGACCCACGGCATCGCCATCGTACAGACCGACCTTGGAGAAGAAGTTCTCTTCCCGGTCGCTGTTACCGGCCACGTGGGTGTCGCTGCCGCCGATCAGGCCGAAACGGAAGGGGTTGGCGCTACCGCCGGCTTCCTGGGCCAGGCCCCGCAACAGGGCATCGCGTACGTAACTTCCGGCGGGCTGGCTGGGCAGTGTGGTGCCCACGCGCAGGGGATAGATCTCGAAGCCGGCCCACTCGTCGTTGGGTGACAGCAGCGGGTGGGTGTCCGAGGTACCCTTGACCTGGGTGATTTCAACCAGTGGCTCGTTGCGCGAGCGCTGTGCGGCATAGGCGTCGTCCAGGGGATTGCCGGCCCAATCTTCGAGTTTGAACATCTGCCCGTTGGAACCGTTGGAATTGTGGGGGATGGCCAGGCTTTCGATACCCTGCTCGCGCAGCATGTCCATCCAGTCCCACAGTCCCTCCGGATTTTGCGAGTTGAGTTGGGAGAAGGGTACCTCCGGCAAACGGTCGTCTCCCCGGAAAATCACATTGCGGTGCAGGTTACCGCGGTCGTTGGAAGAACTGCTGTACTCATAACCCACAAAGGTGGTGAATTTCCCCGGCGCATTGAATTGCCGGGCGGCTTCGATGATGTCCAGCCAGGCCCGGCGCGAGATGCCGGTGGCCAGTTCCAGGTCGATAGTGCCGTCTGCCAGGCCCGACGTGGCGTCGCGCACAAAACTCCAAAGGTTGCCGATGCGCTGCGGGATGCTGGAGCGGTCCATATTGTCCGGGTCATTGATATCGTGCAGCGGTCGCGCAATTTCATAGCGGGAAAATTCGCTGCTGGTATCCGCGGCTTCCTTCACAAAACCCAGATACTTTGCGTGGTCGGTTACCGCGTAGAAATCCAGAGGTGTCTGCAGTTGTATCTGGTAGCCACTGGGGTGCGTCAGTGCTTCCCCCCTGGCGTAGCGATAGGCATCGTAGGGCGTGGCTGTAGTGCCTAAAACATAGGCATCGAACGAATAGGCGGTGTGAACGTGCAGGTCGCCAAAATAGGCGTTGCGCTCCGGGTTGGGTGCCGGTGGCCGCAAGTCCAGTATGTCAGTAACCGGTTGCAACAGGGTATTGGGAGGAGGGTTGCCGGTATCCTCAGGAGGAAGGCCCGCCATGGTCAGTGACCAGTCATCGCCGCAACCACCCAGGAGGATAGCCGTTGCCAGAATCAGCGTGCGCATGGAGTACTCCGGGATGGGTGTCTGTTGGCAGGCAACCACGTTCTCGGCACATAGGCAATCACGCGATTGAAAAGAAAGGATGCATCCGTTCCGCTCAATTGTTGCATGACCGATTCATTCGTGGCTGCCCGGGCAGAGCCAACTATACCCCATGTTCAGAACCGGGTGGAGTACGACCGGCGCCTGGTCGGGCAATGGAAATCAGCGTGCAGCGGAATCGTGCCGCAGAACCCGGCCCGCCAAAGTGGCAGGCTACGACGAGCGGACCCGGGGCAGTTTCCTGAACACCGGAGCATTCACCCGGACTTTAGCCGGGTCGTTCCCGTAGACAGCGGGCCGGGCTACCCGGCCGCTATTAACCTTTATTGCTGATGGTGATGTGTTTGCGGGCAGAAGTGCTGATCTGGCCGCTTACACCACGGGGTATTTCCTGTACTTTACCACCGGATTTAAGGAAGTTTGCTACTTGTAGGGCTATGGTTTCGCTGGTTACCTGGGGAGCCGATTGAGCACGGCGACGAGAAGAAGAAGGCATAAAAACTAATCATTTGTTGATCGATTTGTCAGTATACAGCAGGCGACCGGAAATTGCTCGGAAAATGCCTGAAAAATTGATTTTTCGGGGACGGGCGAGTCTGACATTGGAGCAGAACTGCTCTGCTGAACCGACCTCCACAGGGACATTCCGGCTCCCTCATTGGTCATTCCGGGTCAAGCCCGGCATGACGGGGCGTTGTGCGGGGGCAAGCCGGCAAGACGGCAGGGAGGACGCCCCGTTGTTGCAACCCGCAGGTTTGTGATTGAAGATTTTTCGATGCAATTCACAGCGATTTTTGCTACCTTGGGCGGTGCCCTGAAGCAGACCGCAGTGAGGAATCTACCCAATGTCAGAATCGGCAGGCGTTACGCCACTCGACGCAGGAAAAACGGCCAGGCGGGACATCGCCGGATTGATGGAACGTGCGCGGCGGGCGCAGCGGCGAATTGAGGGCTACAGCCAGCAGCAGGTGGATGAACTGATTACCGCCATGGTCTACGCGGTGGCCCGGGACGACCGTGCGGAACAGATAGCCCGCTTTACCGTCGAGGAGACCCAGTTGGGAAACTACGAGGGCAAGTATCTCAAGATTCATCGCAAGACCCGCGCTGCCCTGATGGACATCATCGATGAAAAATCGGTGGGAGTGATCGAGGAAGACCCGGAGCGGAATATCGTCAAGATTGCCAAGCCGGTGGGAGTGATCGGTGCCCTGATACCTTCCACCAATCCCGAAGCCACTCCGGTGATCAAGGCCATTGCGGCGGTAAAGGGCCGCAACGCGATCATCTTCGCACCCCATCCCCGCGCCAAACTCACCAACAAGCTGATTTGCGATTACCTGCGAGAAGCTCTGGAAGCGTGTGGCGCGCCTGCCGATCTGGTGATCGGTATCGATTCGCCGACCCTGGAACTTTCCCACGAATTGATGGCCCAGTGCGACCGGGTGCTGGCCACCGGTGGCGCGGCCATGGTGAATGCGGCCTACTCCAGCGGTACGCCAGCGCTGGGTGTGGGGGTGGGCAACGCCTGCATCGTGGTGGATGACAGTGCCGACCTCGACGAAGCCGCCGAGAAGATTCGAATTTCCAAGACCCTGGATCTGGCCGCCTCCTGTTCGGCAGACAATTCCGTATTGGCATTTGCTTCGATATACGATGCGCTGTTGGAAAAACTGCAACAGCAGGGGGGACATCTACTGAATCCCCAGGAGAAACGGCAACTGCAGGAAGCGCTGTGGAAAGATGGTGCGCTGAATACCGCCCTGGTTGCCCAGCCGGTCGAGAAAATCGCCGCCCTGGCGGGGTTGACTCTGCCCGCCGGGGTGCAGTTCCTGATCGTTCCGGAAACCGGTAGCGGCCCCGATCACCCCTTCTCCGGGGAAAAACTGTCGGTCATTCTGGCCCTGTACAGGATTGCCGACATCGACGATGCCATCCGCACCACCGACCGGATTCAGTCCTACCAGGGCCAGGGTCATTCCTGTGGCATCTATTCCCGCAACGACGCCAACATCATGCGCTTCGCCAGCGCCACCCATACTTCGCGGGTGATGGTGAATCAGCCCCAGGCCGCCTCCAACAGCGGTAACCTGTGGAACGGAATGCGCCAGACCTTCTCCCTGGGCTGTGGTTCCTGGGGGGGCAACGCCACCCACCACAACATTACCTGGCGCGACCTGATCAACGTCACCTGGGTGTCCAGGCCATTGGCAAAAAACAAGGAAATCCCACCCGACCAGGAGCTGTTCGGCGCGGTGATGGCAAAATTCAACTGACTGTGGATTTCTCGCTCAGCGAGCAACAGCGGGCCTTTGAGGAGAGTGCCCGCGCCTTTGCCGAAAACACACTGGCGCCCAGTGCCGCCCATTGGGACGAGGCGGCCGAGTTCCCCAGGCACGCGCTGCGCGAGGCCGGCGAACTGGGTTTCATGGGCCTGTACACCCCTGAAGCCGCGGGGGGACTGGGATTATCGCGACTGGACGCCAGCCTGATAGTCGAACAGCTCGCCAGGGGCTGTACCACCACCACTGCCTTTCTCACGATTCACAACATGGCCACCTCCATGATCGGGCGCTATTGCCGGCCGTCAGTGGTCGAGGAGTGGTGTCCCGACCTGACTACCGGTGCGCGGCTGGCCTCCTACTGCCTGACCGAGCCCGGAGCCGGTTCCGATGCCGCCTCCCTTGCCACCTCCGCACGAGTCGATGGTGATGAATACGTGGTCAACGGCAGCAAGTCGTTTATTTCCGGGGCAGGGGAGACCGACGTGCTGGTTTTGATGTTGCGCACCGGCGGTGCCGGCTCCCAGGGCATCACTGCGCTGCTGGTTCCCGCCTCCGCCCCGGGTATCAGCTACGGCAAAAAGGAAGCCAAGATGGGCTGGAATGCACAGCCCACCCGCAGCGTCAGTTTCGACCAGGTGCGCGTGCCGGTGGCCAACCGGCTGGGTGAGGAAGGGCAGGGTTTTGCCATCGCCATGGAAGGACTGGATGGGGGGCGCATCAATATCGCCACCTGTTCGGTGGGCACCGCCCAGCAGGCCCTGCAGGAAGCCGTAGCCTACGTACAGCAGCGTCAACAGTTTCAACAGGCCATCGGTGATTTCCAGGCCATCCGCTTCGCGTTGGCGGATATGCTGACCGAATTGGTGGCAGCTCGGCAGATGATTCGCCTGGCAGCCAGCAAGCTGGACCGCGGCGACCCGGAGGCTACGACCTATTGTGCCATGGCCAAACGGTTTGCCACCGATGTGGGTTTCAAGGTGTGCAACGATGCCTTGCAACTGTTCGGTGGCTATGGCTATCTGCGCGAATTCCCGATGGAGCGCTTTGTCCGGGATACCCGGGTGCATCAGATTCTGGAGGGAACCAATGAAATCATGCGGGTGATCGTGTCGCGACGCCTGCTGATCGAGGGAGCTATGGAGATGATTCAATGACTTTTAGTACCAGCGAAAAATTGAAGGTGGAGATCAGCGGGCATATGGCCTTGCTGACCGTGGATAACCCGGCGGCCAATACCTGGGATGTCGAAAGTCTGTCGGCGCTGGCGGAGGTGATGCAAAAGCTGAATGCCGAGCGTTCGATATGGGCACTGGTGCTCACGGGTGCCGGTGAAAAGTTTTTCTCCGCAGGAGCCGACCTCAACTTGTTCGCCGATGGCGACCCCGCCACCGCGCGCGCCATGGCGGAGTGTTTTGGTCAGGCTTTCGAAGGCCTGGCGAATTTCCGTGGAGTCAGTATTGCCGCGGTCAACGGCTTCGCCATGGGTGGCGGCCTGGAGGCGGCCCTGGCCTGCGACCTGCGGATCGTCGAGGAACAGGCCCAGCTCGCCCTGCCGGAACCCAAAGTCGGACTGTTGCCCTGCGCCGGTGGCACCCAGCGCCTGTCCTGGCTGGTAGGGGAGGGTTGGGCCAAGAAAATGATTCTGTGTGGCGAGCGGATCGACGCCGAGACCGCCCTGCGCATCGGTCTGGCGCAGGAGTTGGTGGCGCGCGGCGAGGCGCGGCAGAGGGCCATGGAACTGGCCGACCAGGTGGCCGGACAAAGCCCGATTTCTCTCAGCTACTGCAAGCAACTGATACACCGGGCCCGCGATCAGGCCTACGGCACGGCGCTGGCCGACGAGCGGCAAAAATTCGTGGACCTGTTCAGTACTTCGGACCAGCGTGAAGGGGTCGCCGCCTTCCTGGAGAAACGCTCGCCGCAGTGGCAAAACAATTGATGTCCGCGGTACCGGACCCACTTTTTTGGCGCCCCCCGAGGGTGCAACCCACTGGCTGACAGGTAGGAGACAGGCATGGCAAGCGTTGCATTCATTGGACTGGGTAACATGGGTGGGCCGATGGCGGCCAACCTGATTCAGGCCGGCCACCAGGTTGCAGTGTTTGATCTGGTAGCCGCGGCCTGCGCCCCGTTGCGGGACGCCGGTGCCCGCGTGGCGGATTCGGCCAGCGACGCCGCAACCGAGGTCGACTTCGTGATCAGCATGTTGCCCGCGGGCCGACACGTGGAGAGTTTGTACTGTGGTGAGAACGGGCTGTTGGAGGGGTTGGACAGTCGGGTCACGGTACTGGATTGCAGCACCATTGACGCGCCCACCGCCAGGGCCGTGGGTGCAGCCGCCCGGCAACGGGGCATCGCCTTTTTGGACGCGCCGGTATCCGGCGGCGTGAAAGCCGCCAAAGCGGGTACGCTGTCGTTCATGTGCGGTGGCGAGGCGACGACTTTCGAGCGGGCCAGGACGGTACTCAGCGGCATGGGCAAGAACATGTTTCATGCCGGCCCTGCTGGCGCCGGCCAGGTTGCCAAGGGCTGCAACAACATGTTGCTGGCAATACAAATGATCGGCACTGCGGAAGTATTGGAAATGGGCGTTCGCAACGGTCTGGATCCGGTTGTGCTGTCGGAAATCATGCTGGCCAGTACCGCGCGCAACTGGCCCCTGGAGATAAACAACCCCTATCCGGGAGTGATACCGGGCAGCCCGGCCAGCAACGATTATCGCCCCGGTTTCATGGTGGACCTGATGGTCAAGGACCTGGGTCTGGCCATGGCCCTGGCCGAGCAGGCCGGGGTCGATAACCGCATGGGGCAGTTGGCCCAGCAACTGTACGAAAGTCACCAGCAGAATGGCAATGGCGCCCTGGATTTTTCCAGCATCCAGCGACGGCTAAGCGACTGACGGGTGTTGCCGGTGGTGTGCAGGTAGTCGCTTCAGCCCGGCAAATCCGGCCACTCGCAGCATCGACGGCCGGCGCTGCGGGCTCTATCTGGCAAACGGGAGACCAAGCATGTCCTACATCCTGGTGGAGAAGCCCCGCCCCGAAGTGGCCCTGATCACTCTGAATCGGCCGCAACGCAGGAACGCCATGGCCTTTGACGTCATGGTTCCGTTCAAGGAAGCGCTGGAGAAAATCAGCTTCGACAACGATATCCGGGTGGTGATCGTCACTGGCGCGGGTGAAGCGTTCTGTTCCGGCGCCGACCTGGAGGATCCGGGCTGGCTGGACATTTTTGATGGACTGACCGTACCCGGTATTGCCCGTCGCGCCATGCGCGTCCTCGACGATGTGGTGACGACCATGCGCGGCCTCCACCAGCCGGTCATCGCCGCCGTCAATGGTGCCGCGATCGGCGGTGGCTTCTGCCTGAGCATGGCCGCCGATATCCGGGTCGCCTCGGAGCGGGCCTATTTCCGCTCGGCCGGCATCAACAATGGTCTTACCTCGGCCGAGCTGGGTTTGAGTTACCTGCTGCCACGGGCCATCGGCAGTACCCGCGCCTTCGATATCATGCTCAGCGGCCGCGATGTGGATGCCGGAGAGGCCGAGCGAATCGGAATCGTCTCGCGCAGCGTCGCCCACGCGCAATTGCTCGAAGAATGCCATGCCATTGCCGAGCGCATCATCGGCTTCAGCCAGCTCGGGGTAGAACTGAGCAAACAGTTGCTGTGGGCCGGCCTCGACGCGGGCAGCCTGCCGGTCCACATGAATCACGAGGGTCATGCACAATTGTTTGTCAGGATGACCACCAGGAACTTTGAGGAGGCCATCGAGGCGCGTCGCCAGGGGCGGGACCCGGATTTCAAGGATTGAGCGGGTGTGGGGCCGGATTCAGGTATAGATGGTGTTCAGCCAATGGCCGATGGCGTCGATTTCCTGCAGGCAGACCTCGTGTTGCATGGGGTATTCGTACCACGTTACCCGGTAATCGAGTGCGCGCAGGATGGTGCGGGCCTCAACGGCCCAGGAGATCGGAATCATCGGGTCGTTCAGGCCGTGGGCCAGGAAGATGGGAACTGCACGGTTGGCGGAGCCAATGCGTTGGGAGAGGCGTTCCTTGTCAAACAGATAAGTGGATAGCGCGAGGATACCGGCCAACGGCCTGGTATGGCTCAGTCCGAGCTCCATGGCGATGACGCCGCCCTGGCTGAAGCCGGCCAGCACAATGCGTTCCGAGGCGATACCGGCAGCTTCCTGCTGCGACACGATTTCCGCGATTTGAGCGACGGAAGCCCTGATTTCGTCCCCGTTGGACTCCGGCGCCGCCGGGTTGATGTCATACCAGGCGCGCAGCCTGGCACCGGCGTTGATGGTTATCGGTCGCAGCGGTGCATTGGGAAAGATGAAGCGCAGCGGTGCGGCCAATTTCAGCCGGGGAACGATCGGCTCGAAATCATGGGCGTCGGCACCGAAACCGTGCATCCAGACCACACTGCCGACCGGGTCTGTGCCGGTCTCCACGGTAAGGCACTCCAGGTTCATCGTCGGGTCTCACTGTACTGCGGGGTGGCGAGAGTACCAGTTTTGGGGGCATTCCAGAACCGGGAACCGATCGGGGGGCGCGAATACACAAACAGATGTATTCGTCGTACACTTGCCGCCGCGAATCTGTACGATAGGGAGACAACGCATGTCCAGACAAATCCCCCTGGTCGATTATCTGACCCTGGGAGATCGGCCCCATTTGACGGCCCATGAATGCACCCACTGTGGTGCGCGTTATTTTGACCGGCGCAATGCCTGCGCAAACTGCTTTAAAAGTGAATTCAGGACGGTGGAGGTGGCAACCGAAGGCGAAGTGCGCGCTTTTACCATCGTCTCCGTTGCCGCGCCGGGCATAGAGGTGCCCTTCGTCTCCGCGGTCATGGATTGTGGGGGAACCAGTGTCAACGCCAATATCATCAATACTGCAGCGGACCCCGAGCACATCCGGACCGGTATGAAGGTTCGCCTGGCAACGTATTCCATGGGAACGGACGAGGCTGGCGTCGAAGCTGTCGGTTTTGGTTTTGAGCCGATCAACGGTGCCGGTGGCAGTTGACTGTTCGCGAGAGATGTAACGACAACAAATCAGGAGTGGATACATGAGTAACAGTGATGAGCTTTGGATTTTGGGAATCCATATGACCAAATTCGGGAAACATCCCGATAGGGACTCTGTTGACCTGGGGGCGGAAGCCATTCAGGGCGCCCTTGTCGATGGCGGTGTGACGATGAAAGACGTGGGCGTCCTGGCAGCGGGCAACCTGAGGGGGGGCGGTCGCCTCGGCCAGCAACTGCAAAAACAGGTTGGTCAAACCGGGATACCCGTCTACAACGTATCGAATGCGTGTGCCACGGGGGCGACGGCGCTGCGTACGGCGGTCATGGCCGTCAAGGCCGGTGAGACTGATGTCGGTCTTGCGGTGGGCGTCGAAAAACTCGCCGGCGCGGGGTTATTGGCTGGCTCCGAGCGCGCTGAAGACCAACCGGAATGGACACCGGAAGGGCGGTATGGAGCGGTAGCACCCGTGGATGGACGAATCGGGACCGCGACCATGCCCGGCGTTTTTGCCCAGATAGGTATGGAATACGCCCACAAATACGGTGGTGTGGATTTTGAGTTGTTCGCCAGGATCAGTCAAAAGAATCACTCCCATTCGACCCTGAATCCACTCGCGGCCTATACCAGGGAAATGAGTCTGGAAGAGATCATGAACGACGTCATGATTGCCTATCCGAACACGCGGCCCATGTGTTCGGCAAATTGCGATGGGGCAGCGGCCGCGGTCGTGGTCAGCGGCGCAAAGCTGAAAACCCTGTCCGTGGAACAGCGGCGCAGGGCGTTGAAAATCACCGCCTCGGTGTTGACCACCGACCCCTGGGAGGAGGCATGCCAGGTGCTTCCCAACGTGAATACGTTGACACGCAATGCAGCGAACCAGGCCTATGAGCAGGCGGGAGTCGGTCCGGAAGACCTGGACCTGGTCGAGTTACACGATTGTTTCGCTACGGCGGAACTGGTGCACTACGATAATCTGATGTTGTGCGAAGAGGGTGGCGCAGCCGACTTCTTCAATTCGGGCGCTACCTGGCGAACCGGTAGCACGCCGGTGAATGTATCCGGTGGACTGCAATCCAAAGGCCACCCGATCTCGGCAACGGGCATCGCCAACATTTGGGAGGTCTGCCAGCATTTACGCGATGAAGGCGGTCCACGCCAGATAGAAGGAGCCAGGCTTGGCCTGGCCCACGTGATCGGACTGGGATCCGCATGTGGCGTGCACATCCTCGAGAAAGCGGCGGCCTGATGGTCCCTTAGCGGCGGCGCAGACTGCTAGCCTTTCTGCTCGTCGATGGCGTATCCGCTGCCGCGCACCGTGCGGATGAGATCGCGGCTGTCGTGTGCATTCAATGCCTTGCGCAGGCGCCGAATGTGAACGTCGACGGTGCGTGGTTCCACAATCACGTCCCCCCACGCCCGTCGCAGCAGTTTTTCGCGGGAATAGACGTGTCCCGGGCGCTCCATCAGTATTTCCAGGACCCTGAAGCAGGTCGGGCTCAGGCGAATGGCGGCGCCATTGCGGGTAACCCGGTGAGCGTCGAGGTCGATGCGGATGCCGGCGTACTGCCTGTGTGGTGATTCTCCCTGACTTGTGCTTCGCCTCAGCAGCGCCTGGACGCGGGCAATCATCTCGCGTGGAGAATACGGCTTGACCACATAATCATCGGCACCGGCTTCGAGGCCAAGTACCCGG
>CAZUGZ010000003.1:0-3429 GCA_964620555.1 uncultured Alteromonadaceae bacterium | reverse complement strand
TCGTTGCCTTGCGGACACGCAATTCGCGGCAGACCTCTATGCCCGAGCACTCCGGCAGCAACCAGTCGACCACGGCGAGATCGGGAACTGCATATTCCGCACAGCGCAGGGCCTCTTCGCCCGTAGTCGCCAGCACTGTCCGGAAGCCACTCTTGTCGAGATTGTAGCGAAGCATCTCCGCAAGCGGAGGTTCGTCTTCTACGATCAGGATCAGGGGCGACGCCATGGCATGGGACATTCTATCCTATCCGGCCCATCACGTAATCATTGGTGCGATCGTCCTGGGGGCTGTCGAAGATATCCCGGGTATCGCCGTGTTCGACCAGCCTCCCCAGATGAAAATACGCAGTTTTGTCCGACATGCGCCGGGCCTGCTGCATTGAGTGGGTGACGATGACGATCGTGTAGCGCACTTTTAACTCCTCGATCAACTCCTCGATGCGCGCAGTAGCGAGTGGGTCGAGCGCCGAGCAGGGTTCGTCCATCAGGATGACCTCGGGTTGCACGGCGATGGCGCGGGCAATGCACAGTCTTTGCTGCTGCCCGCCCGAGAGGCTGGTGGCTGGTTCGTCCAGGCGGTCGCGCACCTCGTCCAGGAGTCCGGCGCGATTCAGGCTATTGAGCACGATGCCGTTTATTTGTTCGCGGCTCTCCGCCATGCCGTGAATTTCCGGCCCGTACGCGACGTTGTCGAATATCGACTTGGGGAATGGGTTTGGCTTCTGGAAGACCATGCCAACCCGGGTACGGAGCCGGACCACGTCCTGCCCCGGCGCATAGATGTCTTCGCCGTCCAGGGTGACCGAGCCTTCGATTCGGAACCCGTCGATGATATCGTTCATGCGGTTGAGGCAGCGGATAAACGTGGATTTCCCACAGCCCGAGGGCCCGATCAGGGCAGTGACCCGGTTGCGGGGTATGTCCAGATCGACGTCGTGCAGGGCGGGAGACTGACCGTAGTACGCAGTCAGGCCCTCGGTCGTCACCTTGGCCTGGGCAAGCGCTTCAGTGCGTTCGGTCTCGAGCAGGCGTACGTTCGAAGTAGACGTTGTTCCCTGCGTAGGTTCTGTAGGTTTTGAGGTCATAGTGGTCTCCATTACCAACGAATTTCGTACTTCTTGCGCAACAGGATGGCAGTCAGGTTCATGAGGCAGGTGAACAGCAACAGCACCATGATTGCCGCGGAAGTTCGTTCCACGAACGCGCGCTCGGGTATATCGGCCCACAGGAATACCTGGACCGGAAGCGCAGTCGCAGGATCCAGCACGCCGCCGGGAAGGTCGACGACGAACGCGACCATGCCGATCATCAGCAGCGGTGCCGTTTCACCGAGTGCTCGCGCCGTGCCGATGATAGTGCCGGTCAGTATACCGGGCATGGCCAGTGGCAGAACGTGATGAAAAACCGTTTGCACCTGGCTGGCGCCGACGGCAAGGGCCGCTTCGCGGACCGACGGCGGTACTGCCTTGATGGCGGCACGACCGGCGATAATGATTGTCGGCAATGTCATCAGGGCCAGTACCATACCGCCCACCAGCGGAGCCGATCGAGGCAGTTGGAAGACATTGAGGAACACGGCGAGGCCCAGAAGGCCGAACACGATTGACGGTACGGCAGCCAGGTTGTTGATGTTGACCTCGATGAACTCGTTCCAGCGGTTCTTCGGCGCGAATTCCTCCAGATGCAGCGCCGCCATTACGCCGAGAGGAAATGCCAACAGCAGGCATACCAGAACACTGAACAATGACCCCAGAGCCGCACCGGCGATCCCTGCCAGTTCCGGTTGGCGGGAATCCCCGGAGGTGAAGAAAGCCCGGTTGAAGTGGGTTTCAAGCCTTCCCGCATCCTTCAGGGCTTGCACATAGCCCATCTGAACATCACTCAGCCGCCCCTGGTGAACCGGTGCTTCCCCATCCGCCTGCATGCGCTTGACCACCATGTCCACATCGTCGGATGCCGTTACCCAGAGGGAAACCGTTCCGCCGACGAGGCCGGGATCCTCTCGCACCCTGTCCTGCAACTCGTATGCGGCGCCGGTACTGACGATTTTATGGAGTTCCCGTTTCTGGCCCCGGCTTCTCGCCTCGGGAAACGCGTCTCCGAGCGCGCGCTTGATCATGCCTTGATAATCGGCGCGGGCCACGGTCTCCGAGGTCGGTCGCGGCTCGCCGGCAAAATCGGCCAGGGTGAGGTTTACATCGAGCGCAATTTTGGTCTGCCGGAACGCCTCGGCACCGGAATAGACGATAATCGCGAACAGGATTCCCATAAACACCATGCCTGCCCATACGGCCACCAGGCCGTACAGGCGAAAGCGTTTTTCCGCCCGATGGCGATGATCGAGGCGCCTTTGCATCCTGCGTTTCTCTGCCCGGATATCAGTCATATTGCTCTCGATAGGTCTTGACGATTTTGAGTGCAGTGATGTTGATCAGCAGCGTTACTGTAAACAGCAACAGGCCGAGTGCGAATGCGGATAATGTTTTGGCACTGTCAAACTCCTGGTCACCGGTCAACAGCGTAACGATCTGTACGGTGACTGTCGTCACCGCCTCAAATGGGTTGAGAGTAAGATTCGCCGTCAATCCGGCGGCCATGACGACGATCATGGTTTCGCCGATGACCCTGGATGCGGCCAGCAGCAGGCCGCCGGCAATGCCGGGAAACGCCGCCGGCAAAATGACCCGTTTGAGGGTTTCGGAACGGGTCGAACCGAGCCCCAGGGCACCTTCGCGGAGAGTCGAAGGAACCGCCGTAATTGCATCGTCGGCAATGGAGGATACGAACGGAATGGTCATGATGCCCATCACCAGGCCAGCGGCTAGCGCGCTTTCGGACGACACCTCGAGCCCGATGGTCTCGCCACCCTGGCGCAAGAGGGGGGAAACGAAGATGACGGCAATGAAACCGTATACGACCGTTGGAACGCCTGCCAGGATTTCCAGTGACGGTTTGACCACTGCACGAAGCCTCGACGACCCGTATTCCGCCAGATAGATTGCCGCCATCATCCCCACTGGCCCGGAGACGCCCAGTGCGATTGCGCTGATCAGAAGCGTTCCGGCCAACAGCGGTATTACACCGAAGGCGCCACTCGCCCCGACCTGATCTTCGCGAATTGCAGTTTGCGGCGACCAATGCAACCCGAAAACGAAGTCGGTGAAGGGAACGACGCGGAAAAACTGAATCGATTCAACGACCAGTGAAAGAATGATGCCGATGGTTGTCAGGACGGCGATGGTGGACGCGGCGACCAGGATTCCCCTGGTGGCCCGCTCCACTGCCATCCGCCGGACCGCCGATGCCGACCTGCCGCCGCCAGCAGCGGCAGGTTTAAGACTTCTAAAGGACGAGGTTTGCAAGGTCGTTGACCCTGGTGCGCCAGTCGGCCCTTTCGGTCTCCGACATCGAAATCAGACCCTTGTCGGC
>CAZUGZ010000002.1:67498-89782 GCA_964620555.1 uncultured Alteromonadaceae bacterium | reverse complement strand
CTTACAGCGTCAGACCCAGGGACAAGAACAGCCGCCGCCCGCGTGGGTCGGACGAACGGGGGTCGTAATTGCCGCCGATATCGACGTAGGGCGGGTCTTCCTCCAGCAGGTTGGCGGCACCCAGTGTTATCGAGGTCTCCGTGCCGCCGCCAAGCAAATCGCCGAGCGACCAACTGACGGTCGCATCCAGCGTTGTGAAACTGTCGATTCCACCGCCGGCGTCATCTTCGTAGCTGCCCACATGTCGCAACAGGCCGGAGAGGCGCAGGGAGTTCCTGGACCAACCGGCTCCGAAGACGGCCCGGAATTGCTGGTTGGGCGCACCGATGTTGGCGCGGTTGAGTTTTCCCAGGGCGTTTACCTCGACACCCGCGTTGGTCACATCGTAGTCGAGCAGCCATGTCGCCTCCGCCCAGGCAGTGAACATGCCTCCATGGCTTTCCAGATTGGCGCGGGCGGACAGGTCGATGCCGGTAGTCTCTATCTTGTCGGCGTTGATGAATGCCACGTTGACAATGGAGATGGTGCCCGCCGAAGTACGTTTGATGCGCGGGTCGAAGGGATCGGCATTGACGATGGCCTGGGCATTGTCCTTGCGCAGCACGTTCTTGAACGAATAGCGCCACAGATCGGCGTTGAATACCCAGCGATCGCCGTCGCGCCAGGTGGTCCCGAAGTTGAGTGCGCGGGAGGTTTCCGGCTCCAGGTGCGGGTCGCCCAGCGTCCGCCGCCCGGCGAAGGTCCTGGACCCGTCGTGGTCGACGATGTTGGTGAAGTTGGTTTGTACGCCCTGGGTCTGGAACGGCGACGGTGCGCGGAACGACGTGCTGAAAGAACTGCGCAGCGACAGCGCCCCGGTGGCGCGGAACAGCAGTGTCAACTTCGGGTCCAGCGTGTCCCCGGTGCCTGTGCCGTAGTCCTCGTAGCGCAAGGCGCCAGTGATTTCAATCCGCTCCGTGAGCGGCAGCCAGACCTCACCGTAAGCCGCGTACACGTCATCCTGCGCCGCGAAGTCGGTATTGCCGATGAGAAAGCCGAAACCGTCCCGGCGCGTGATGGGATCGTAGGCGTACTCCAGCGATTGTTCCCGGTATTGCACCCCGGCGGCGTACCCGCCGCCAAATACCGGCAGGTACCCGGTGAGGTTTGCTTCCAGCGTGGAGAGTTGCGACTCTCCGTCACCGAAGTAGTCGCCGATGATGAACTCGCGAAGTTCCGTCGCGTTGTGGAGTGCTTCCCCCGGGGCCGCGCTGAAGTTGGAACTGAAGGGATTGAAGTACAGGCAACTTCCCCGGCCGGCCACGGGTGCCGCGCCGCCGCCGGTATCGCAATCGTTGCCGCCGAATCCCAGCAGGGCCGCCTGGAAGTTGTCAATGATCACATCGCGCGGGTTGAGCAGGGCATCGTTGACGGCGTGTACCAATGAAATGTTCCAGGCAGTCTGATCCGACAGGCGGCCTTCGAGGCCGAGTGCGATGCGGGTGGTTTCGTGCCGGTAATGGTTCACTTCCGGGGGGTGGCCGTAGCCGTACGGGCGGCCCTGAAACAAAACGTCTTCGCCGTAGGGATTGCCCGGGTGGTCGGCCGGCACTCGCGGCGTGTTGAGCACCGGGAAACTCGGCGACACGTCGCGCTTGATCTCGTTTCGAGCGTGGCCGAACTCCGCCCACGACTGCATCGCCTCACCCCAGCGCCAATCGATCCGGCCCCAGGTTTGCGTGCGCTGTTCGTTGGGCACCGCGGTAATTTGGGGGCCGTAGTCGAAGCGGCACAGCGCGCCGCCGTCGGCCAATTGTTGCAGCAGGCCGTCGTAGCGTTCACACTCGGGGTCGGCCACGGTTCGCCCCTGTGACGGCAGGTTGAAGCTGCCGGGGTTGCCGAAGCCGCTGGTGGACGGACGCAGCCAATCCACCTCTACCAGCACCAGACCGGTGCGGTCGAGATAGCTCGCGGCCAGAAGAAACTGCCCGGCATCGCCCAATGTACCGCCGACGACGCCGTCGACTGCGAGGTCGTTCTGAGAGGCGCCACCGGTGCGGCTGCGATACTCGGCCTGGAATTCCGCACCTTCAAAGTCCTGGCGGGTAATAAAGTTGGCGACGCCGGCCACTGCCTCGGAACCGTATATGGCGGCGGCGCCGTCCTTGAGAATTTCCACGCGTTCTATGGCCAGAGCGGGAACCAGCGCGGCGAGGTCCACGAAACTCGAACCGTCGTCAGTTTGCGCGGCGGAGAGGACCTGGCGCCTGCCGTTCAGCAGCACCAGGGTGGAGGCGACGCCGAGCCCGCGCAGGTTGATATTGGCGGTACCGACGGTGTAGTTCTGGGTCAGGTTATCCGAATTGTTTTCCGACCCGGCGTTGATGGCCAACGCGCCGACGATGTCGCGAATGTCCTTCAGCCCGGCGTCCAGCATCGTTTTTCCGTCGTAATTCAACAGTGGCGACGGAGAGTCCGCCTGCCCAACGATACGACTGCCGGTCTTCGCCGTCACCACGACTTCCTCCAGGGGCCCGGTTTGCTCAGCGCCGGCCGACACGACTACCGCCAGGGTCGCGGCGAGGGCAATATTCGCGCAATATGGTCTTGGCAGGCGCATCAGCCTGGAATCAATCCTGAATCGTTCATCCCTGCAAAGGATACGGCAGTTCACTCGGCTATGGAAAGATTCTGTGTCAGGGTGTAGCAGCCATCCGCCCTGGGTTTGGGGTGTACCAGGGGATGAAAGGCGTGCGCCATCATTTCCAGCCCGTCGACGAGGCGCGGCCCCGGCGAACTGAAGTAGGCGTCGCCGTCGGCGAGGTGGATTCGCCCGTTGCGCACCGCCGGCAATTGCTGCCAGATTTCGTTGTCGCTGAGCTGGCGCACATCCTCGAGCGCCCGCCCAGCGGTGAAACCGCAACAGGCGATGAACAGCTGTTGCGGCCGGGCCGCGGCGACGGTTTCCCATTGCTGGGTGGAGGAGGGCTTGCCGCGAGCCCCCAGTGAATCGATACCGCCGGCCAACTCGACCAGCTCCGGGTTCCAATGACCGCCGTTGAAGGGCGGGATCAACCATTCCAGGAAGGCGGCTCGGGGCCGTTCGGCAACGGGAATGGTATCCGTGATCGCGGCAACCCGATCGCGCCGCATCCGCAGCCCGTCGACCAGTGTTTGCGATACACTCGCCCGGTCGAGCTGTTGGCCGACCCGCAGAATGTCGTCGAACACGTCGTCCAGGGTGTTTGGTTCCAGGTTGATCAACGCCGGTTTGGTGGGCAGCGAGTCAATGACTTCGGCTACCTCACCGCTGGATACCGCGCAGACATCGCACAACGTCTGGGAGACGATGACGTCGGGGCGCGCCGCTCGCAGCCGCTCCCGATCCAGGTCGTACAGGGCGTCGTTGTCACCGAGGTGTTCCCGGACCCAGCCATCGATGATCTCGCTGTTTTCCCGGTGCGGCACCCGGGTGCTGGTTACTACCGGCGGTCCTGGCGTCCCCGATGGCAAGGTGCAGCTATGGGAGATACCGACGAGCTGCTCTTCGAGACCGAGAGCACAGACGATTTCCGTGGCGCTCGGCAGGAGCGTCGCGATTCTCAAATGGGTGCGACCGCGGGTTGTCGCTGGTGCCGCTCAATCGCGCTGTGCAGCCCAAACAGGGCGCCGCAGTACACTGCATCGGCCAGTATGGCCTTGGCAAACATGGCCAGGCCGGCCACGTAGCACTGCACCAGACCCGCCGCAGTCGGCGGGTAATATCCGGCCAGCCACACGGCGAAGTTCGAAACCAGGAAAAAGATACCGGCCCCTGTCACTACCGCGACTGCGAAGCGCCCCAGGTTGCGCTGCCGGGCAAGAAACCAGCGCCCGGCAAAGGTGGCCAGCGCAAAGCCGCCGAATACGAACAGCATGACCAGCGGGTGGTACAGCCCGGTTATCAGCAGCCCCAGCCCCAGCGGGATGCAGGGTATCGCCCAGCTACTGCGTTTCGATCCATAGGCGCCAGCGTACAGAGCCGTGGCGCCGATGGTCGATACGCCGAAGGGGTGGGGTAGCAGGTGGATGACGCTAGCCAGTGCAATCAGGTACTTGTTCATGGTCTTGTGTCCTATGCTTAAAACCGGGTGCGAAGGCCGACGTAGGCGGCACGGCCGAGGGTCCGATATCCATACACCTGTTCGTAGTTCTCGTCGAGCAGATTGGTACTTTTCGCAAACAGCCATACTGCCGGTGTAAGCCGGTATTGTACCGATAAATCGAGCAACCAGAAACTGTCGAGAGTGACGATGGCGGAGGGTTCGGGCCAGGGCGGAAAGAAGATGTCCTTGCTGTCACCTCCGTAGTCGGCCACAAGGGAGGCGCTGATGCGCCCGTCGCTGGAGCGCAGTCCGGCGTTCAGGCTGCCGGCGTGGCGTGGGCGGCGCAACTCGGTGACATTTTCACCTGCGGCATTGCGCTCGGTGGCGTCGGTGAAAGTGTAGGCTGCTCCCAAGTCGAGCCATGGCCTGACCTGCCAACTGGCACTCAATTCGACCCCTTTGCGCTGGCTCGCACCGTCCCGGTTTTCTGCGGTGAACAGGAAAGACACCGGGTCGAACACGAACCCGTCGATTTCGTCCTCCAGGTCCTGGCGGAACAGCGAGGCCTGCACGAGCAGCGTACCGTTGCGGAGTTCGCTGTCGATGCCGATGTCATACGAGATCGAGTGTTCCGGCTCGAGCTCCGGGTTGCCGACGAACTCCCTGGAGTAGTAGCCGAAGCGCTCGGTGAAAGTCGGGTTTTTGTGTCCGGAACCGATGCTGGTGCGCAACCGTGTTGCATCGCTCAGGCGCCAGGCCAGCGACAGCCGTCCACTCACGCTGTCTTCAAAATCGCTGTTGTCGTCGTGGCGTACACTGGCCAGCCAGCTGAGGCGCGTCCCGGCAAGCCCCTGATACTCTGCTACCAGGCTGGTGGCGTCCAGCTTCTGATCCTGGTTCGGGTCACCGAATCCGACTTCGCCGCGTTGCTGAAAATCGGTGCGCTCGTGCTCCAGCGCTAGCGACAGGCGGTTGCTGCCGAAGTCGACGTCGGATTGATAGGCAAAGCTGCTCCGCGTCGATGCCGATGAGGAGTCCTTCACCCCGTGGGTCAGGTATCTGTTGTCGCTGTCGAAGTAGTGAATCTTGAGGTGATGCCGTACCCGTCCGGCGTCGAGCACCCCACCGATGCGGGCGTAGCGGTTGCTGCCCTTGGTGGCGATATCGTCGTCGACGGGCAGACCACCGGCACCGACCGGGTCGACTTGCGAGTAGGCCTCTACGGCCTGCAGGCCTGCATTGAGGCGAAGTGCCTCGGTGGCGTTGAAATCGAAGTTCAGCGAGCCGGTGAGAGCGTCGGCCTGGTCGTCCTCGCCGCCGGTTCTGGCAATATTGCCGCCGCCGGTGTCAAGCCGCTCCAGCGCTCCCGACAGCGACCAGCGGCTTCCGTCGACACCGCCGTTGAAGCCGAAGTTGCCGGTGCTGTTCGAGCCGCCTTCGGCCCAGGCATCGAGCCGTGAACCGTCCCGCTCTCCGTGGGTGAAAATCTGCACCACGGCGCCCACGGCGTCGCTGCCCCACAGGGCGCTCTGGGCACCGCGAACGATTTCGATGCGTTCGATGTTGCCCGTGGTCAGCAGCTCCCAGCGAAATTCGTCGCCGGTGGCGGCATCGTTGGCGCGCACGCCATCGACCAGTACCAGGGTGTGATTGGCCTCTGCACCGCGCACGCGCACCTGGGTTTGCGAACCCGCGACCCCACTCTGGCTAACCGAAAAGCCCGGTACCGAGCGCAGCAGGTCGCTCACGTAGCGCAATTGACGGCGCTCGATTTCATCCCGCGTGATGACCGTGACCGCATTGCCTGCACGGGCGAGCGACAGCGGTGTTCGGGCCGCGGTTACCAGGATCTGGTCCATGTGCGGGTTGTTCGATTTTTCGCGCGACTGCGAGTTGGAATTTGAGCTGGGTTGGGTAGCGGACTGTGCCCCGACCGCCGCGGTCGCCAGCAGTACAGTCGCGGCAGCGAAGACTATTGGTTTGAACATGATTGCTCTCCCGCAGAGTTCCCCGTACTCGTGCTTGATGCCAATCGGGGTGGGAGCGCGAACTCTCCACACGTCGCCCGCCGCGATTGAACTGTGGATGGTTCGGCAGGCCGGTCTCCGGACTCACGAGCAACGCGGGCAGCGTTGCCGCCGGTCGCCTTCCCACGCGTGCAGCGCAGTGGCTTCAGTGACCGACGGTTGACTCATTTACCGTTGCGGGGGCAGTGACGGGATTGCCTGGCGGCGCACCGTCTTCCCGTTTAACGCCCGATCACGCGGACGTTCACCTGTCGAAATCGGCGCCAATCCTAACCGATCCGGGGCCTGGAGTAAAATTGAGTCGCCGTTCCATTGCCCGTGTCCCGCCGGTCCGCGGAATTCGGGTTTCTCATGGCGGTAGCCGTCGACCCTCCAGTTTCCGAATCCGTTGCCACAGTTCCTCGTTGTGGGGGCAGGGTATCTGCTGTTGCCGGGCAAAACGGCACAGGTAGCCGCTGATGTGGTCGATCTCGGTGGGGCGGCCTGCTTCGATATCCTGCAACATGGAGGAGCGATTGTCGGCGCTGCTGTGCATTACCTCCACTGCCATTTCCCACAGTTGCCCGGCCCATTCGCCATAACCTCGCGCTCTGCTCAGTTCAGCCAGTTCTTCGGCCAGGGCCCGGGCCTGGGAGCGGTAGCGGGGGTTGCTGAAAATTTCCCCGTTGGGACAGCGGTACAGGGCGGTCAGGGGGTTGATCGCCGCATTGATGACCAGTTTGCGCCACTGGCTTTGTTCGATATCCACCTCCCAGCGGGTATCTCCCATGGCGTCGGCCAGGTGCTCGAACCAGGCGGGTACCACAATGTCCTGTGGATGCCCGATACGGGTGGTGCCACGGCCCGCGTAAACCAGGTGGTTGGCCTCCGGGAAATGGGCCGCCTCGGTAGTGACAGCACTGAAAAGCCGCAATGCCGGGTAGCGTTCGCCGATTTGTTCGCGAACCCCGAGCCCGTTGTGCAGCAGAACGACCGGAGCGTCCGCAGTCAACCGGTCGTGAACCCAGTTCAGCGCCGCCAGGCTCTGGTGCGCCTTGGTGGCAACCAGCAGGGCGGGAATGATGCTGGCGGATGAGCTGGCCAGGCAGGGGATTTCCAGGTGCAGGACGCCATCGGGCTGGTGCAATTGCAGCGGTCGCTGCCGCTGCCTGACCCTGTGTCGATTGCGAACCAGCAGGGTGACTTCGGCTCCGGCACGGTACAGATGGCTGGCCATCAGGCTGCCAATGGCTCCCGCGCCCAATATGTGCCAATGTAGCTTCAAGTCGGTTTCCCGGATCGGGCCGCTGTATTCGCCTGTGACAGCAATATCGTATCAAACCGGGTCCGGAGCAACCATGCAGGGCAGTTGCGGGTGCAGCCTCCATTCGCCCCCCTCAAGTCATTCCGTCCCCCACATTCGTCATTCCGGCAAAAGCCGGGACGGAACCGTCCCCCACCCGTCATGCCGGGTCGAGCCCGGTATGAAGGGGTGTACCGGTCACGCGGTATGCGACGCAGCCCGATAATCATCGCCAGGCGCTATAGCCGCAATCGCCAAAATCGGCGAAAATCCGGTTTTGTCAACAGAGAGGAGAGGAACGGATGGCCAAGGCGGCGGATTACTCACTTGGGCCGGAAACTTTCCCGCGTGGCTGGTTTATCGTCGCGGAAAGCAGGGAGCTGGAGCAAGGCCCGCTGGCAGTGCGTTTTTTCGGCAAGGATTTTGCCCTCTATCGCGGCGAAAGCGGCGCGCCGGTGATGCTGGATGCCTATTGCGCTCACATGGGCACCCACCTTGCTGCCAGCAAGAGTGCCGTGATTGTCCAGAATGGCGAGCAGATCGAAGGGGACAGCATTCGCTGCCCCTACCATGGTTGGCGCTATGCCGCCGATGGTTGCCTGGATGATATCCCCTACCACCAGGGGCCCCTGCCCAAATCGGCCAGGCTCAAGTCCTACCCGGTGGAGGACGTGATGGGCTGCGTGATGATGTGGCACGACCCCGAGGGGGGAGAACCCGATTACCCGGCACCCCGCCTCAAGGAATGGGATGACCCCAGTTGGGTACATTGGGAATTGGACCACCTCGGTGAAATCGAACTGCACGGTCAGGAGATTCTCGACAATATGGCCGATGCCCAGCACCTGGGGCCCACCCATGGTGCGCCCTGTGAATATTTTGAAAACGAGATTGACGGGCATTTGTGCATTCAGCGACAGGGCGGATTCCACCAGGGCTATAACGCGATGCTGACTACCGCAACCTGGTACACAGGCCCAGGTATCCTGTTGTCAAAACAGGCATTTGGCGACGTCCTCACCTACGAATTGATCGCCAACACGCCGGTGGAGGACGGCGTCGCGAGGATCTGGCATGCGGCGCTGGCCCAGGCCGGCAACCCGCCCCACAGCGAGGCGGATATCGCCACCGCCAGGGAAATTCAGGCCGGGGCCCTGCAGGCATTTGCGGCAGATTTCGATATCTGGAAGCACAAGCGCCCGGCCATCCGCATCATGCAATTGCCGAACGATGGACCCTTCAACAGGGTGCGCAAGTGGTATGCCCACTTTTACGACCGGCGCGCCAATGCGGCCAACTACCTGGAGCAGGCCAACGGCATTTACCACTTGCCTACGCTGCCAAAACCCGGTGACGATGCCCGCCAATTGGAGGTGGGCCTGTTCGAAAGCTGAGGCATGCCGCAACCGCTGCCTGATTTGCAGCAATACGTGGGCCGCCGCTACGGCCCGTTTCGCTGCTGGGGCCCGGTCAATTCCGCCATGATTGGTCACTGGTGCGAAGTCATGGGGGATGACAACCCCGTATACACCGATGAGGCGGCAGCGCGGGCGGGCGGCCATGGTGGGCTGGTAGCCCCGCCCACCATGATGCAGGCCTGGGCGAGCACGTAAACGGTAGCGACCGCGTGGGGTTTTCGCGGTAACGGATGCTCGCGTTGCATTGCAGGGGAACTCTGTAAGACAATCCGGCGACCGTCCTTCGCCCTGGATTTGACCATGTTCGAAACGCTGGAAGCCCTGCCCGACGATCCGATTCTGGGTCTGGCTGCCGTCTGCCGGGCCGATCCCAATCCCGACAAGGTGGACCTCACGGTGGGGGTCTACATGGACGAGCACGGGGTGACCCCGGTATTTGAGGCAGTGCGTCAGGCGCAACTGCAGTTGGTGCAGGAGGAGACCAGCAAAGCCTATCTGCCCCAGGTGGGGGATGCGGATTTCAATCGCGGCATCCGCGCTCTGCTGCTGGGTGAGACCAGTTCCGCTTTGACCGACCAGCGGGTGATGAGCATCCAGACGCCCGGCGGTTGCGGCGCCTTGCGCATCGGGGCGGAACTCGTCAAGAGGGCCAGGCCAGATGCCCGGATCTGGATGAGTGACCCGAGCTGGCCCAACCACCGGCCCCTGCTGGGAAGCGTGGGGCTGGAAATAGGCACCTATCGCTACTATGGGCGCGATAGCCACCTGCTGGACTTCGACGCCATGTTGGCCGACCTCGAGCAGGCCCGCCGCGGCGACGTGGTGCTGGTACACGGCTGTTGTCACAATCCCTGCGGTGCCGACCTCAGCCGGCCACAGTGGGCCGAGTTGGCCGAGTTGGTCCGGCAGCGCGGCTGGATTCCCTTCCTCGATGTCGCGTACCAGGGCATGGCCGAAGGGCTCGAGGAGGATGCCCACGGCTTGCGGTTACTGGTGGATGCCGCGCCGGAAGTCCTCATCGCCGCCTCCTGTTCGAAGAATTTCGGTCTCTACCGGGAGCGTGCCGGTGCAATTGTGGTGGTGGCGGCCGATGTCGAGCGCGCCCGGGTGCTGCAGAGCCAGGGTACGGTGGCGGCGCGCGGTATCTATTCGATGCCACCGGCACACGGTGCGCTGCTGGCGGGCCGGGTGTTGTGCAATGAAGACCTGAAGCGCCTGTGGCGCTCGGAACTGGCGCAGATGTGCGAGCGCATCAATGGCCTGCGAGCGTCGCTGGCGGACCGGCTCGAGGCTGCAACCGGTTCCGATTTCAGCTTCGTGCGACGCGAAAAGGGGATGTTTTCCCTGCTGGGATTGAGCCCCGACCAGGTGCAACGGCTGCGCAGCGAGCACAGCGTCTACGTGGTGGGTTCCTCCCGCATCAACATCGCCGGTGTCAACTCCGGCAATATCGATTACCTGACGACGGCGCTGGCCGCGGTAATGCGCTCCCACAATTCCGTCAGGTAAGCGTAGACCTGCCGGTAATCGGACAGCCGCTGGCGCTGCCGGCGGCTGGGCTCGCAGCCCAGGTAGGCGTTCACCAGTTGTCGACACTCCCCGGAGCTGAGTTCATCGCCTTCGCAAATCGCCGCCAGTTCGAACCAGGGGTCGCCGCTGGCCGCGTACTCCCAGTCCACTGCCAACAACTGGTCCGCGTTGCCCAGGCGATTGCCGCGCAACAGGTCGTTGTGGCACAGGCAGATGGTCGCGCTACGCTGTAGCCGCAGGCACAGTGTCTCCAATTCCCCGGGCACGCGTGTACGCTGTAGCAGGCCGCAATAGCGGTGGGCCCGGTCCAGGGGTTGCAGACGATATTTCACTTTCGGCAGTTCATGAATCCGGCGCAACAGTCTGGCCACGCAGGGCAGTTCGGTCCCCGGTTCCCACCGTGGCCGTGGGGCTGCGCAATACTGACTGACCAGCACCCCCAGTTCGGGGTTGAAGTAAATGGGTCTGGGTGCCAGGCCGCGTTGCCAGGCCGCCGTTTGTACGCGCCACTCGACCGCGCGGTTCAGCCCCAGCCGCTGGCTGTGGGGGCCATCCACCCGGATCACGAACTGCTGTTCCTGGGCACTGACCTTGACTGAAACATTGCTGCGTCCACCGGGCAGGGTCTGCTGTCGCCCCGGGCGCAGCGGCGGCGATACCTGCCAGTGGCGGTATTGATCCAGCGCCTGCTCGATCTTCAGTTGGGTTGTTGCCGATAACTGTGTAGCCATTGCCGAAATCCGAACATCGCGATGACCATGTAGCCAACGAACAGGGCCGCAGTCAGATACAGGTCGCGGTCCAGGTACAGGTAGATGGAGACTGCGTCGATGACCAGCCAATAGAGCCAGTTCTCCAATATCTTGCGGGCCACCATCCAGGTGGTGAGGACCGCACCCCAGGTGGTGAAGGAATCGACAAAGGGCAGACTGGCCCCGGTGTTGGCGGTCAACCACCAACCGCTGAACAACGAAAGCAACAGCACCGCGGCGATGGCTGTCCCGTGTTGCCCTGCCCGCCAGCACCTGATCTGTGCCCGGGCCTGTCCGTCGTCCGGTCCGCGCCGCCACTGCTGATAGCCGTACACCGCCATCAGTACATAGTAGACCTGAAGGGCGGATTGCATCGGCAGGCCCACCCGCCAGAACAGCACCAGGAACATGGCGCTGCTGACCAAGGCGGCGTACCAGCAGGCCAGTTTTTCGCCCGCGGCGAGCAGCAGATAGGCAATGCCCAGGGCTACGGCGATGGCTTCCCAGATACCCATGTCAGAACTGGTAGCTCGCGCTCACTCCAATCAGGCGGGGTTCGCCGAGTTGATAGTAGGGTTCCACCGCATAGTCCTTGCGAGGATCGTTGCCAAAGGAACCGAAGCCGCGCACCTGGTATTTTTCAGCGCCGAGGTTGCGCCCCCACAGCGACAGCTCCCATGTACGGGTACGGAAGCCGATTGCCGCGTTCAGCAGTTGGTAGGCGTCGGCGCGGGCCCGGTGGCGGTCGGAAAAATAGAAGCTGTCCTTGCCTTCCAGACCGAGTTGCAGAAAGAGGCCCCGGTCGAAGCGGTAGCGGCCACCGAGAGCGAACTGGTATTGGGGGGCGTGGGGCTGGTCGCCGCCCGACAGGTCCACGCCGTCGGCATTGATGTAGTTCTGGTACTCGGTTTTCAGCAGGCCCAGGTTGAACCACAGCGACAGCCGGTCCAGGGCCACCCAGTCCAGTTCCAGTTCCAGTCCGTAGTTGTTGCCCTGGGCGGCGTTGTCCGTGTAGTCGGTGAAGCTGGTGCCGCCATCGGCCTGGGGAACCAGGAATGAGCCCTTGACCTGCTGATCCTCCCGATCCATGTAGAACAGGGCCAGGCGGTAGCTGAGCCGGCCCTCGATGTCCCCCTTCCACCCCAGTTCGTAATTGATCAGCGTCTCGACATCGAATTCCCGCAGGGAGTGCAGTCGGCCTTGCAGGGCGGCGTCATCGGTGGCCTCGATGGTGGCCAGGATTTCCGCATTGACACCGTTGGCGCGGTAACCGCGACTGACGGCGCCGTACAGCATGGCCCGGTCCCCCACACTGTATTCCAGTGCCAGCTTCCCACCCCACAGGTCCTTCTGCGGGTCAAAGCCAACCCCGTTGTTGTCGCCGTAGTCGGTCTGGCGGCGTTCGCCCCGGAGGCCGACCACCAGGGTCAGGCGCTGGTCGAGTTGGATGTCCACTTGTCCGAACAGGGCCAGGGTGCGGGTATCGTAGTCGCTGAGAAAATCGTCCTCCAGGTAGGTGTAGCTGCGGCGCAGACCTTCATCATTGGCCAGGTAGTAAATGCCCACAGCCCATTCGAGGGCGCCATCGAACAGCAGGGACCGTTCATTGGACAACAGGCGCAACTGGGCACTGAAACTGTCGCGCTGGCGCCGATAGCGATCGTGGGAACTGTAGCCATAGGGATGAAAGCCTTCGTAGGTCCAGTCCTCGTCGTAGCGATAGTCGGTGTCGGTGTCGGCCAGGGTGAGCATCAATTCGGTGTCCAGTTGCTCAAAGCCGGACGTCAGGGTCAGCGCACCCGCCCAGGATTGCTGTGCATCCCGCCCCGGTTGATCGGACAGCGTGTCGCGCACGTTGTCCAGGGAAAAGGCGTCATAACCGTTGTCTATATCCACCCGGGTCAGGCTGAGGTCCAGGTTGTGCCGGTCGGAAATATCCTGGTTGAGGCGGGCGCGCAGGGTGAATTCATCGCGCTCCTGGGTGTCGTCCCGACCCAGGAATTCGTTTTCGGCAAAGCCGTCGCTACGATATTGCTGAAGCGCCAGGCGGTAGCGCAGGTCGGCGGAGAGTGGGGCGGAACTGACCAGCCCCAGGTGCCAGCCCGCGTAGTCCGCCAGACCGCCATCGAGGCGGTGGTAGGGCTGGTGCGTGGGCGCGTTGCTGCGGATGTTGATCAGCCCGGCGAGGGCATTGGCCCCGTGCAGACTGCCCTGGGGACCGCGCAGGACCTCGACCTGCCGCACGTCGTAGAGGGTGCCAATGGTGCCGATACCGCTGAAATCGACTCCGTCCAGCAGCAGTCCCACCGATGGGTTCAGGGGCTCCTGGAACTGGCTGCGCTCGCCGATACCGCGAATCTGAAAATAACGGGCCCGCGAACTGCCGCCGGAGTAGTTCACGTTGGGTGCCAGCGCGAGCAGGTCCTGCAGGTGCTGGGCCGCCTGTCGGCGAATGCTGGCCTCCGTCAGCACGCTGGTGCTGCCGGAATCGCGCAGCAGGCTGGTGTCCCGCATTTGTGCCGTCACCACGATTTCCGACAGCGGGGTTTCGGCCGCGGCCAGATTGCCGCTGAGGCAGAGGACGGCTCCGAGGATACAATTGTTGATACGCATCGAGTTTCTCCTGACTTGTCAAAGAAACCCGGTTGTCGACGCTGTTGTGGAAAGGTGGGCAGAGGGCCCAAAACACCTATCCCTACGCCGGTGCTAACCGGATCAGGTTCAAAGGGTTCACCGAGGCTTGCGCCAACGGCATCTCAGGCAATGCCACCCCTAAGGATTTCGCACTTCAAAGTGCCCGGAAATTGTAGCATGGGCTCGCCGCCGAGTGGAAGGCGAGAAGAGACGGGCACGTCCGGCAGGAAAATGATCAGAGGTTTCCCCGTCACTCCGGTTCTCCAGGCCGGTTCAAACCCTTGAACATTTGTCCCGCCCGGTTGTAACAAAGGGTTTAGAATGTGCGCCTACCGGGTCACAGAGCGACGGCCATGGCGCTGAAACCAGTTGAAATTGCGGGCAGCAAGATCCTGATTACCGGCCCCACCGGGCAGGTGGCGACACCCGTGGTGGCGGCACTGGCCAGGCAGGCCGAGGTCCATGCCCTGGCCCGATTCTCCAGGGCCGAGGACCGCGAGCGCGTGGCTGCGCTGGGTGCAACCTGTGTGGCGGCGGACCTGGCCGACCCCGGGGGGTTGGCGGAATTGCCCACGGATTTCGATTACGTGCTCAATTTCGCGGTAGTGAAAACCGACAGCTTCGACTATGACCTGGCCGCCAATGGCGAGGGGGTAGGGCGCCTGATGATGCACTGCCGCGGCGTGAAGGCGTTCCTGCACTTTTCTTCCGCAGCCGTCTACCAATACGCGGGGCAGGAACCGCTGCGCGAGGATGCCGCCCTGGGTGACAATCACCGCTCGCTGTTCACCACCTACAGCATCAGCAAGATCGCCGCCGAGACAGTGTGTCGCTTCGTGGCCCACCAGTTCGCCATTCCCACTACCATCGCCCGCCTGAGTGTCCCCTATGGCGACAACGGTGGCTGGCCCCTGTGGCACCTGCTGCTGATGCAACAGGGCCAGCCCATTGAAGTCCACCCCGAGGCTCCCAACTATTACAACCTGCTGCACGTGGATGATTACCTGGAGAAAATCCCCCTGCTGCTGGCCGCAGCCAGGCCCGAGGTGACCACGCTGAACTTTGGTGGCAGTGAGAGAACCAGTGTGGAACAGTGGTGCGCGTACCTGGGCGAACTCACCGGTTTGCGGCCGCAGTTTCGGGAAGACCCCAAGGCCTTCGGCAGTCTCTGTATCGACACCACCCGAATGCACGACACCATTGGTGCAACTCGCGTAGACTGGCGACAGGGGCTGCTCAGTCTGGTACGACAGCAGGCCCCGGAATTGTTGAAGCCTGAATGGAGGGAGGCGGCACGCCCATGACCACCCTGGAACAGCGCCTGGCCCGGCTGGAGGCCATCGAGGCCATCAAGGCGCTCAAGTACCGCTATCTCGCGGCCTGTGATGGCAAGCAACCGCAACAGGTTCGCGCCTGCTTTGCCGACGGTGAAGTGGAGCTGCGCTATGGCCGTATCGGCGATTTTGAGTGTGCGGATGACATGGTGGCGGTATTCGAACGATTGGGCTGCGTCGACCATATTGTGGAAATGCACCACGCCCAGAACCCGCGAATCACAATTCACTCCGCCACCGAGGCCAGTGGCGAATGGGGGCTGTACTACTTCATGATCGATACCCGGCAACGGATTGCGACTCAGCTTGGCGGCTCCTACGACGATGAATATCGCTGTATCGACGGTGACTGGAAGATCAGCAAATCGGTGTACAACCTGACTTCCACCCTGATCACCGACGTGAGCGAGGGCTTGGCCGGGATGATTTTTGCCGGGCGCAGCGCGCCCGGGGAACTCGATGATCCATCCCGCCAGGCGGGGTGAGGGAGGTGCGCATGTACGATCTCGTCATTCGCGATGGTCAACTGGTGGACGGTACTGGAGCAGCGGTGCGCCCTGGCGATATCGCCATCAGCGACGGCCGCATCGCCGCCGTGGACGAGGTGACGGGCCCGGCCCGACGGGAACTCGACGCCAGCGGTTTGTTGGTGACACCGGGCTGGGTGGACACCCATTCCCACATGGACGGCCAGGCCACCTGGGACCCGTTGCTTGCCCCGGCCATCAATCACGGCATCACCACCCTGGTGAATGGCGAAGTCGTGATGCGGGAAGGGACGGCTACGGGTGCGTTGCCCGGCAAGCTGATTCGCGGTGCCCAGCCCGCTCCCGTGCAGTGATGGCGGTCACATAACCCCGGCCGATGAAGTTCCCCCATTTGCTGTCGGCCGGCCACATCGGTGGCCTGGAACTGCGCAATCGCATCCTCATGTCGCCGATGGGTTCCAACCTGGCGGAGGCCGACGGCCACTGCGGTGAGCGCATTCAAAGCTATTACGAAGCTCGCGCCCGCGGCGGTGCCGGTGCCCTGATTGTGGAAGTGGCATCCATCGCCTGGCCCAGCGGGGCCAGCAATCCCAACCAGATAGCCATTTCCCGGGATGAATTTCTGCCGGGGTTGCGGGCACTGGCCGAGCGCATCAAGCGTCATGGCTGCCGGGCGGCGATTCAGTTGCAGCACGCCGGCAAGGTGGCGGTTCGCGATATCGCCGCGGGCCGGCCCCTGCTGGTACCCTCCCTGCCCACCAACGACAAGGACGAAATGATGTTCGCCCTCACCCCCGAGGAAATGAACGCCTTCGTCAAGTCCTATTCCGCCAAGGGGGCCCGCACCGAATATCGGGTCGCCGGCCGGGACGATATTCGCCAACTGGTAGAGCAGTTTGCCGAGGCGGCGGAGCGGGCCAGGCGGGCCGGGTTTGAAGCCGTGGAACTGCATGCCGGTCACGGCTACATCATCTCCGAGTTTCTCTCCCCTCACGTCAACCGCCGGGACGACGAATACGGCGGCAGCCTGGAAAACCGAGCGCGACTGCTGGTGGAAGTCCTGCACGCCGTGCGCCGGCGCTGCGGTGACGGGTTTCCCGTGTGGTGCCGCATCGACGCCAGGGAATACCGGGTGGATGACGGCATCGTCTACGCCGATGCCGTCGAGACTGCCGCAATCGCCGAGCGAGCTGGCGCCGCTGCCATCCACGTCAGCGCCTATGCCAACCCCGCCTCGGGGGCAGGATTTACCGAGGCGCCCCTGGTCCATGAACCCGGTGGCTACCTGGGTTTTGCCAGGGGCATCAAACAGCGGGTAGCGATTCCGGTTATCGCGGTGGGACGCATCGAGCCGGAGCTCGCCGAGCGGGTGATCGGCGACGGTGAGGCAGACTTTGTGGCCATGGGCCGCAAGCTGCTGGCGGACCCTGAACTGCCGGCAAAACTACAGACCGACCGCGCCGGGGACATTCGTCCGTGCATCTACTGTTACGTCTGTGTCAGCCAGATCTTCCTCAATCGCCAGCTTCGTTGCGCGGTCAATGCAGATACCGGATACGAGGCCCAAACCCTGGTGCAAGCCGCTCCGAGCGCGCGTCGGATACTGGTAATTGGTGCCGGTCCGGGCGGCATGGAGGCGGCCCGGGTTGCCGCACTGCGTGGTCATCAGGTCAGTTTGTACGAAGCCAGTGACCGCCTCGGCGGCACCGCGCTGTTCTCGGCGATGGCCTATCCTGCCAACGGCCGCCTTGTAGAATATCTGCGTCGCCAGGTGCGGGAGTTGCCGATAGAAGTTCATCTCAACTGCGCGCTGGATGCGGACGCGGTACAGCGCCTGCAACCGGATGCGGTGGTGGTGGCTATTGGGGCCCGGCGGGATGCACCGGCGATAGAAGGTGCCGGGCAGCGGCACGTGTTTAGTGGTGACGAACTGCGGCAGCTACTGGCGGGGGCGGCCCCGGCGGTGGGCAAGCTGGGTGCGTTGACACGGTTGCTGGTATCCCTTGCCCGTTGGCTGGGCATTACCGGCCGCCCTTTGCTGTTGCGCAAACTGGGCAAGCTGTGGTTGCCGCTGGGTCGACGGGTGGTGATTCTCGGCGGTGGTCTGGTGGGCGTGGAACTGGCCGAGTTTCTGGCCGAGCGGGGCCGCCGGGTCACCGTGGTCGAAGAGGGCGAAAAATTTGCTGTCGAACTGTCCGTGGTGCGGCGCTGGCGAATACTGGAGGAACTGGATCAACTTGGCGTGGTCATGATCAGCCAGGCCCGGGTGCTGCATATCGGCAGGCGCACGGTTGCGCTGCGGCTGTCGACCGGTGAGCGGGAGATCGACGCCGATACGGTCATTGTGGCCAGCGGTGCGCGCGGCAATCCGGACCTGGCGGACAGACTCAAGCAGGATTTCGAGACCCACGTGGTGGGCGATTGTGGCGGGCTGGGTTATATCGAAGGCGCCATGCACAGCGGTAATCGGGTGGGAAGGAGTCTGTAGATTGGACACGTTGATAATCCTGCTGTTGGCTATCTTTGCCGGGGTGGCTCTGCTGGTGGTGCTCGGTGAGAAATTTCTCAAGCCCATGGAACCGGGACAGATGCAAAAGATTACTCGCTGGATACTGCCACTGGTGGCACTCTCCATCATCCTGCAACTGCTCTACACCTGGATGCAATGAGTCTGACTGACTGGCGGGCGAACAGCCACCAGAATGGAGAAACCGACCATGAATCAGCAACGACAGGAAGATTTTGAAAAGCGTCTCTATACCTTTGTCGGCCGGCAGGTGTGTGCCGCCAGCCCGGCCAGGGATGCGGTCAATGAGGCCATGATCCGCCATTGGGCGGAAGCGGTGGGCGACACCAACCCGGCCTACACCGATGCCGAATGGGCTGCGCGCAGCGCCCGTGGACGCAACATCGCCCCACCGGCGATGATGTACTCCTGGAATCAGGCCGGTTTTCCGGTGGTGGCCCAGGGCCGGGAGGCCGACGCACAAACAGAACTGATAGACCTGTTCGATGAACACGGTTACAGCGGCGTGCTGGCTACCAATGTCGAGCAGGAATACCAGCGGGAAATCGGCATCGGCGATCGCGTCTCCATGGAAATGGTGATCGACAACATTTCTGAGCAAAAGGCCACTGCCCGCGGCATTGGTTATTTCTTTGAAACCCTGGCTACCTTCAGTGACCAGCACGGTGCGACCATCGGTACCCAGCGCTTTCGGGTGTTCAAGTTCATCCCGCCGCAGTCGGATTCGTCGTCATCCGGGGATGGGGGTGGCAGCGCGGAACTGCAGGTGCCGGTGCGCATCCCCTCGCCGCGGGGGCACGACAACCAGTGGTGGTGGGAGGCCTGTGACCAGGGCCGGGTACTGATCCAGCGCTGTCGGGACTGCCAGACCCTGCGCCACCCGCCGCGCCCCATGTGTGGTGAATGCCAGTCCACGGCATGGGATTCCATTGAATCCACCCTGGATGGCGAAGTGTTGAGCTTCACCGAACTGCATCACCCCCGAGTTCCCGGTTATCCGTCGCCATTGATCTGTGGCGTGATCGGGTTGCAAGAGGGCGTCAACCTGGTTGCCAATATCGTCGGTATCGAGTCGGAGCAGGAACTGGCCATCGGGATGCGGGTGCAGGGCCGAGTGGAACAGGTGGACGAAAAAACCATGTTGCCCCAGTTTTATCCGGTTGCGGCAGACTCCGGAGCGGGAGAGGAAACGTGAGCGAATATCGAACTTTGCGTATCGAGCAGGTGCGGGTGGGGGAGCGACCGCCAGACCAGGTTATCGAAATCACCACCGGCCTGATCGTCGGTACCGCCCTGGCCACCCGCGACTTCGAACCGGTGCATCACGACCGGACGGTGGCACAGGCTGCCGGTCTGCCGGATGTATTCATGAATATTTTGACCAGCCAGAGTTTCATGACCCGGTTCGCCACCGATTGGAGTGGGCCGGAAGCGGTGGTGAAGTCGGTGCGGGTCCAGCTCGGCGCGCCCAATGTGCCGGGTATGACAATGACCGTGAGCGGCCAGGTGAAAGCCAGGGACGAAGACACCGGCATGGTGGAACTGGAAGTGCGTGGTGACAACAATATCTGGGGAATGCACATGCAGGGCTGTGTGCGACTGCAATTGCCGAAGGGGGCCTGAACCGTGGTGGCGAAGATTGACAACCGGGCAGTGATCGTCGGCGTTGGCAATACCGAGTTCAGCAAGAATTCCGGCGTGTCGGAACTGAACCTGGCGGTGCGGGCCAGCAAGGCCGCCCTGGACGACGCCGGTCTCCAGCCCGCCGATGTGGACGGCATGGTGACCTTCACCATGGACACCTCCGATGAAATCGAGGTGGCTCGTGCCCTCGGGGTGGGGGATATGAGCTACTATGGTCGCGCTCCCTACGGTGGCGGTGCGGCCACTGCCATCCTCCAGCAGGCGGTGCTGGCGATCGCCTCCGGGACCGCGGAAACGGTGCTCTGTTACCGGGCTCTCAATGGTCGCTCCGGTCATCGCTTTTCGGCCGGGGTGTCGGGGGAAATTACCACCTCGGATGCGATTCACTGGGGTTGGTACATGCCCTATGGCCTGCTTACACCGGCAAGTTGGGTCGCCATGTTCGCCCGGCGTTGGATGCACCTGACCGGAGTGACCAAGGATGCTCTCTACGAGGTGGCCAAGGCCAGCCGCGATTACGCCGCCGCCAATCCGGCCGCCTTCTTCTACGGGCAGACTTTTGAGCGCGCCGAGTACGATGCCCAGCGCATGATTTCCACGCCGTTGCAGCTCTACGATTGCTGCCAGGAGAGCGACGGTGGTTCCGCGGTGTTGGTGACCACCCCGGAGCGGGCCCGTGACCTGCGCCAGCCCGGGGTCGCCGTTCGCGCTGTCGCCCAGTGTGCGGCCAGGGACCAGGAGCAGATGACCTCGTTCTATCGCCGGGAATTTGCCGCCTCACCGGAAATGGAGCGCGCCGCCGCCGACGCCTATGCCACAAGTGGGCTGGGTCCGGAAGACATCGATGCGGCAGTAATCTACGACGCCTTCACTCCCACTGTGCTGTGGCAACTGGAGGCCTGGGGTTTTTGCGGATTCGGAGAGTCCGGCGATTTCGTGGCGGACGGAGCCCTGCGTCCGGATGGCCGACTTCCCACCAACACCCACGGCGGCCAATTGTCGGAGGCCTATATTCACGGCGTGAACGGTATTGTGGAAGCCACCAGGCTGGTGCGGGGCAGTTCCGTCAACCAGCCTCGCAAGCCGGTCGATCACGTCCTGGTTACTTCTGGGGCGGGCGTGCCCACCGGCGGGGCGCTGCTGGGTAAACTGGAGTAACCCTGGCCCTGGATGTGCCGGGTTGCCCATTTGGGTAGTATACAGTTCGTCGGGAATGATCGGTTGCCGATGATTCCCGGCGAAACCCGTGCCATACTGGCCCGCCCGGGCCGATTCGAACGGCCGACCTACCGCTTAGGAGGCGGTTGCTCTATCCTGCTGAGCTACGGGCGGGTGTCGGGGGAGCCGGGATTATTGCCAGTCGCCCCCATGAAGGCAAGCCGGAAGCGGGGGCCGGCGGCGCGGGCAGCCGCCCATCGGAGCTAGTGGAGGTAGCGATCAAGCCATGCAGGATACCCGCCCCCTGTTACTGGAAAGCGAATTTCCGCCGCTACAGCGCCGTTCGATAGAATGTCTACAGGCCAATCTCGGTTATCGCTGTAACCTGAGTTGCGGGCACTGTCACGTCAACGCGGGACCTGGACGCAGCGAGGAGATGAACGGCGAGACGGTGGAACTGCTGTTGCGGCTGGTGGAGAAAATACAGCCTTCCGTGGTGGACCTGACCGGTGGCGCACCGGAATTGAACCGGCATTTTCGGCACCTGGTCAGCGCCCTGCGCCGCCGGGATATCGAAGTCATCGATCGCAGCAACCTCACCATCCTGTTCGAGCCCGGGCAGAGCGACCTGGCCGAGTTTCTGGCGGGGCAGGAGGTGACCATCACTGCCTCCCTGCCTTGCTACCGCGAGGAAAACGTATCGCGGCAGCGCGGCAGGGGCGTCTATGCCGACAGTATCCGTGCCCTGCAGAAATTGAACAGCCTCGGTTACGGGCGCAACCCCGCGTTGCAGTTGAACCTGGTTTACAACCCTTTGGGGGCCGAATTGCCGCCGCCCCAGGGGGAACTGGAACGGGACTACAAGCGTGAACTGGGGCGGCGTTTCGGCATCGAGTTCAACCAGCTTTTCACCATGACCAATATGCCCATCAGTCGCTTTGGCGCCCAGTTGCTCGCAGCGGGGGAATACCACCACTACCTGTCGGTGCTGCGCAGTTCGTTCCAGTCCGGGCATCTCCAGACTGTCATGTGCCGGGATCTGATCAGCGTCGATTGGCAGGGCTATGTCTATGACTGCGATTTCAACCAGATGCTGGAACTGCCGATTGTAGCCGACAACCGGCGTCAGCATTTGCGCGACCTGCTGGCGGGTGCGGATATGCGACGGGCGCCGATACGCACTGGAGAACATTGCTATGCCTGCACAGCCGGGCAGGGCAGCAGTTGTGGTGGTGCCCTGAATGCCTGAAACCCGCTGCTCGGTGATCGTGCCGGTGGTGAACGAAGCCGCCATTCTCAGGCGCAGGCTCGAAAGAATCCGCGCCTGGTGCGAGGATCAGGAATTGATCGTGGTGGATGGAGGCAGCGTGGACGGCAGCGCCGAAATCGCCGCCGACTTCGCCGATCAGGTGCTCAGCTGTCCACC
>CAZUGZ010000002.1:0-67398 GCA_964620555.1 uncultured Alteromonadaceae bacterium | reverse complement strand
GCCATGAATTTGCGTTCCCGGCTGAGCCGGGTGGGAACCGGCGATCAGGCACTATTCGTCCGCACCGACCTGTTTCGGCAGCAGGCTGGTTTTGCCGACCTGCCGCTGATGGAGGATGTGGAGTTCTGCAAGCGTCTGCGCCGGTTGCAGCCGCCGGTCAATTCCAGGTTGCGGGTCACGACCTCCAGCCGGCGGTGGCAGCAGCGGGGGGTGTTGCGCACGGTGCTGCAAATGTGGTTTCTGCGGCTGAGCTACTGGCTGGGGGTGAACCCGCGGTACCTGGCCCGGCTCTATTACGGCCGCCGCGAAAAAGCCCCGCTGTTGCTGGTGCAATTCGCCCGGGAACCGGTGGCGGGCCAGGTAAAGACGCGGCTGCTGCCTCACCTCAGACCGCAGCAGGCCCAGCGCCTGCACTCGGCCATGGTGTTGCACACCTGTCGGACCTTGTGCAAGTCCGGCCTGGCACCGGTGCAACTGGCAGTGGCGGGAGATGAGCGGGACAGCCTGTTCGCCCAATGCCGCGCCCTTGGTGTTGGCGAAGTGGTGCAGCAGGCGGCGGGTGACCTGGGACGGCGCATGGCCGCTGCCATCGAGCAGGGTTTGCGGGAGTACAGCGCGGTGATTGTGGTGGGCAGCGATGCCCCCGACCTGAATGCCGAATATCTGGCCCGTGCCGCACAGCTTTTGCGCCAGTCCGACGTGGTCTTGGGCCCGGCGGCCGATGGCGGCTACGTGTTGATCGGCATGCGGCGCTGGTTACCCCAGTTGTTCGAGGGCATTGCCTGGGGCAGCCGCCAGGTACTGGAGCAAACCCTGGGAATACTGGATCGACAATCGTTGTGCTACCGGTTGCTGCCCACGCTGGTGGATATTGATCGGCCGGAAGATCTTGCGGCGTTGCCGGTGGCACTGCGTGCAGCAATAGCGGGTTAGCCCGTGTTATTGGCTTGCCGGGGCTGTCTTTCCAGTGCCGGATAGGCGCGTTGGTAGAGCAACCACGCGATCGCCGTACAGTAGCTGAGGTTGGTTTGCAACTCGTTATCGGGGTCGCGCAGGAATGCGCGCTGGCTGGCCAGGCCTCTGACCCGGGAGGCCAGGTCGGGGTTGAAAGCCAGGTAGCCGTCCCAGATGTCGCGGTGCTGGGCGGAAGTGATGTGGAACACTCCCAGGCCGTCTTTGCGGCTTGAGAACAGACCGACTTCGGGTGCGTCCAGGGCGGCATCGAGCAGGAATTGCTCCGTGGAGGGGCTCCAGGCACCCAGGTACTCCAGGGTGGGTCGGATCACTTGATTTTTCAACTGAGCCGCATCTTCAAACATGGTTGGCTGCCTCTTGCAACGCATACCCCGTTCACTGCACGGGCTTGTAACATAAGAGACAAGTAAATCAAGGAAAAAGAGCGGTTTGCACTGCCTTCTTGACACATTTTGTGACATATTACTGTTAATTCTCCGTTACCGCATCGTTGCCGGGAGAAACAGGGTCGTATTCCCTGGGCCAACAGGGGTAACGGTGGTCGAATGAATTCGAGCCTGTGGTGAAAATGACCGGATTTTCGCAACGAATTTCCCGACACCCGGGTCACCTGCAATTTTCATTGCTTCGGCCCTTGGCCGCTGGGGTTCAGCGTTCCCGCATGACCCGCGCCAGGCGTTCCGGTTGACGCCAGACTCCTCCGTAAAGCCGCCCCAGATAGGCAATCGCCAACACCACGATGGACGACACGAACACCACCCAGGAAGGTCTGGGTCCGTAGTCGAGCAGCAGGATCATGATCGCCAGGACGATGACCATCAGCCAGTGCAGCGAGATGGAGGTGATCATCAGCCAGCGGGTATCGCCGGCTCCGCGCAGCACGGCACCGGAAATGATGATGCAGGCATCCGCCATGGCGTAGCAGGCGAGGCCGACCATCATGAAACTGCCGATCTCGAGAATCGGTGCGAATCCCACGCCGGAGCCCGAGAACACGTTGAGCAGTTCGATTCGAAAGATCACAAAGACCGCTGCGAGAATACCCGAGTAGACGAGGGCAATGGCAAATCCCGCCACCATCACGCCATTGGCGCGGTCAAGGTCGTTGGCTCCCACGTAGCGGCCGACCAGGCTGGCAACGCCGATATTCAGTCCCAGCATCGGCACAAAGCACACCATATCCCAGTTGAAGACGATGGCGGCGGCTGCCGCATAGCTGACCCCAAAGGTCTGATACAGCAGGATGAACAGGTTGAAGGTGGCGAAGTTCATGAACATTTCGAGGCCAGAGGGAAAGCCCAGGCGAATGTAGCGGCGCATGATACCGGCATCGAAGCGGAACGATTCGAGCACCCTGAAGCGGATCCGATTGTGCCGCGACAGGTAGAAACCGAGGAACATCGCCAGCGTGAACAGGGAGGCGATGACCGTGCCCCATGCGGCTCCGGCGATGCCCAGTTCCGGCATTCCCCAGTAGCCGAAGATCAACAGCCAGGACAACGGAATATTGAGCATGACTCCCAGCGTATCGGCGATCATCACCACCCGGGTGCGACCGGTGCCGCTGAAATAGGAGCCGATACAGGCCTTGCCCAGATTGAATGGGGCGGCCAGCATAAGGATCCGAAAATAGGTCTGCTCCAGCATCACCTGCTGCGGAGGATGGCCGATGGCGGCAAACACCTGGTCGACGAAAAAGGCGGTCAGGGCAATGACCGGCAGGCACAGTAGCGCCAGTATCAGGCCCTGGGTTACCACCCGTGGACATTTGTGCAGGGCTCCGGCACCGTAATACTGGGCCACCAGGGCATTGGCGTAGACCAGTACCCCCATGAACAGCGCCAGACAGAAAAAGGAAGCGATGCCACCCAGCATTGCGGCCGCAATGTACTGTGGCCCGATCATCGACATGAACAGGCGGTCGAAGAACACCATGGCCACAAAGGAGCCCTGGGATACCACCATGGGAATGGAAATATCGAGCAATTGGCGCAGGTCTGCGCGCTTGAATGTGAGGTGAGTCCGACGCATGGTGGTGGGGCAATATCCTCTCGCTCTCTATCGCGTACCAGGCGACCGAGTGTGAATTTTCCGGTTCCTCACCACCGGTGTGGTACTGAGCTAACCCGCGGAACTTGCCGAAACTGCCGTGGACATCGGGGAGGGCCTCGTCATCGGAGCTTCGTTGTCGGGATTGCTGAAATGCAGATACCCGTCCTCCAGGACGGCGTTGCGCAACAACTTCCTGTCGCGACCGTAGTCCTGGGGGTTCAGCCAGGGCTCTCGATCTCCCTGTCTGGGCAGGGCGTGCAACCCGCGTTGCATGTAACCCGAGCTGAAATTATCAATCCATGGCCGTTTGGGCATGGTAGCCGCCTGGTGAGCGGACATCACCGGCAGCGCCCGGCGATTGCCGCTGGCATCCAGATGGTTGATGACCCGGCAGGACCATTCCGCGATGAGGTCGGCGCGCAGGGTCCAGGAGGCATTGATGTAACCAAATGTGACCACAAGATTGGGCACACCGCTGATCATCAGGCCCCTGTAGCTCCAGGTCCTGGAGAAATCGATGATCTCACCGTCAACGCGGATCTCCATTTCACCCATGACCGCCAGGTTCAAACCGGTGGCGGTGACGATGATGTCGGCGTTCAGCTTACGCCCCGATCGCAGTTGAATACCGGTTTCGGTAAAGCGGTCAATGTGGTCGGTGACGATCTCGGCACGGCCCTCCCGCAATGCGACAAACAGGTCGTTGTCGGGCACCAGGCAGAGGCGCTGGTCCCAGGGGTTGTAGCTCGGTGAGAAGTGCCGATCGACATCGTAGTCGGGCCCCAGTTGCCGGCGGACATGATTCAGCAGGTAGTCCCTGACCCGCCGCGGATGGGTGCGGGTGCGACGGTAAAGTTCCAGTTGCAGGGTCACGTTTTTGTAGCGGGTAAGCGCATAGGCCCAGGATTCCGGCAGCACCTTGCGCAAAAAATTGGCGAGGGCATCTTCCCAGGGTCTGTTGATCATGTAGGTGGGAGAGCGTTGCAGCATGGTAACCAGTCTGGCCCTGGCCGCCATGGCTGGTACCAGGGTGACCGCGGTGGCGCCGGAACCGATCACCACCACCCGCTTCCCTTGGTAGTCCAGGTCTTGCGGCCAGTGCTGGGGGTGAACAATGGTCCCCCCGAAAGTCTCCCGACCAGCGAATTCGGGGCAGTAACCGTTCCGGTAACTGTAGTAACCGGCACACATCAGCAGGAAGTTGCAGCGCAACGCAACGCGGTTTGCCGCGCTGCCGGCGGCGACGCTCAGCGTCCAGCACGAGTCGGCCGTCGACCAATGGGCGGCCAGCACTCGATGCCGGTAGCGGATTTGTGGCGCAATGTCGTTTTCGGCGGCAGTTTCCCGAATGTAGCGACGAATGGCCGGACCCTCGGCAATGGCCTTGCGGTCTATCCAGGGTTTGAAGCAATAGCCCAGGGTGTGCATGTCACTGTCGGAGCGAACCCCCGGGTAGCGAAACAGATCCCAGGTGCCACCCATGGTGTCGCGTCCCTCGAGAATCACATAGCGCTTTCCCGGACAGCGGTCCTGCAGGTGTTTGGCGGCGCCAATCCCGGAAAGCCCGGCACCCACGATGATCACGTCGAAATGTTCCGCCACCGCAAACGGCCCTCTGCCGGGAACAGTCGTTGCGCTACAGTCTACGCAAGCCGCGCGGGCCATTCCAGCGCCGCCGGTGATTGTCAGGTACCGCAAAAGGTCTGTTGGACCACTTCCTCGGGGCGCGGTGGGGTGGCATAGACACGCAATTCCGGAGTGTAGCTGAAGGGCTTTTCCAACACTTCCAGCAATTGATGGAAGGCATCATAGTCCTGCTCGTTGGTGGCCTGATTGAGGGCGGCCTCGACCAGATGGTTGCGCGGGATGAACACCGGGTTGGCCCGCCACATCGCCGTTTGCCGCTCGGCCGGGTCCCCGGCATCGCTCTGCCGGCGCGCTTCCCAGGCGGCCAGCCAGGGCTGCAGGACAGTGGGTAGTTCCAGCAATTCGGCCACCGACGCCTGACCGCTGTCCGGCCAGGCCAGTTCCGTCAGGCGTCGAAAGGTGAGGCTGAAGTCCAGGCGTTCTCGGCTCATGGTATCCAGCAGTTGTTGGCCCAAAGCCTCGTCATCGGGTTGCAGCTCGCCGAGACCCAGCTTGGCGTTCATGCCCCGCCGCAGGGCCTGCGCATACTGTTCGGGAAAGCGGTCGATGGCGGCTTGCGCCAGGGCCAACGCGGTTTCCTGGTTGTCATCGAGCAGGGGTAACAGGCACTGCGCCAGGCAGGACAGGTTCCAGTGTGCAATCGCCGGTTGATTGCGGTAGGCATAGCGCCCCTGGTGGTCAATGGAACTGTATACCGCGTCTTCGTGAAAATGGTCCATGAAGGCGCAGGGACCGTAATCGATGGTCTCCCCGGACAACAGCATGTTGTCGGTATTCATGACGCCGTGTATGAAACCCAGCAACTGCCATTTGGCCACCAGTTCCGCCTGGGCATCCAGCACCGATTGCAGCAGTACCAGGGCCGGGTTGCCCGCGTCCGGAGATTGGGGATAGTGTCGTTCCAGGACGTGCTGTACCAGCAATTCCAATGCCTCGCGGTCGCGGCGGGCGGAGAAGTACTGGAACGTGCCGATGCGAATGTGGCTGCGGGCGACCCGGGTCAGCACCGCTCCGGGCAGGACCGATTGGCGGTACACCGGCTCGCCGGTGCTGACCGCCGCCAGGCTGCGAGTGGTGGGTACGTCCAGTACCGCCATCGCTTCGCTGAGCAGATACTCGCGCAACACCGGGCCCAATGGTGCCCGGCCGTCGCCACCCCGGGACCAGGGAGTGCGTCCGGAACCCTTTAATTGCAGATCGTAGCGGTGGCCGTCCGCCGCGACTACTTCACCCAGCAATACCGCCCGACCGTCGCCCAGTTGTGGATTCCAGCCACCGAACTGATGACCCGCATAGGCGGCAGAGATAGGGCTGGCGCCGGGCGGCAGCCGATTGCCCGCGAGGGTATCGATACCCTCGGCGGATTGTAACCAGCCGAGGTCGATACCCAGGTATGCGGCCAGCCCGGTGTTGGCTTTGATGAGCGCGGGGTTGGCCACCGGTTCGGGCTTCTGCTTTGCGTAAAAGCGTTCCGGCAGGCGGGCATAGCTGTTGTCGAAAGACGGCGCTGGGTTCATGTACAGGGTAGAGCATCGGTCTGACACAGGGCATATGGTACCCGATTCGCCCCCCTGGCAGACACTGTATGACAGGAGCCGGTCGCTACAAACCTTGGGGCTAGTGTATTTTCAACTCGATGGCCACGCGTTTGAGCAGGGTTTTTTCCTGGCGCAATTCCTGCAGGGTCAGGGGGTGCCGTTGCAGCCACTGATCCGGAAATTGCAGTTGTATGGTCTGCTGCCGCGCCTCTACCCGAAGATCGGGCAACTGTTCCAGTTGCTCCACGTATTTGAACAGGTTGGACAGGCGCAACAGGCAGATTTGACGCAGAAGTCGGGGCCGTTCGCCGTCGAGGACGGCATGGAAATCGGATTTGAGCAGCTTGCCGCGCTGGTGTTGCACCAGCTTGGCCATGGTTTCCTGTTCGCCCTGGGAGAAGCCGGGCAAGTCCGCATTGCGCAGCAGGTAGGCGCCGTGCAGGTTGAAGTTCTTGTGGGAGATGGCCATGCCGATTTCGTGGCTGCGGGCGGCCCAGCGCATCAGTTCCCAATCGCCCTGCTGCAACTGCCAGTTGTCACGGGTGCACCGATAGAGGAAACGGGCGCGGCGTTCCACCGTTAGCGCAGTGTCAGGGTCTACGTGGTAGCGTTGCATCAGGGCGCTGATGGTGCGTTCGCGCACATCCTCGTGGGTCATTCTGCCCAACAGGTCATAGATCACGCCTTCGCGCAGGGCGCCCCAGGAACTGCGCATGAGTTCAATACCCAACTCATCGAAGATAGCGGCGGTGATGGCCACCCCGGCGAGGATGACGTTGCGGCGGTTTTCACTGAGATTGTCGATGACTATGTCATCCACGTGGCGAAAGGAGAGCAGGGCTTGCTCCAGGCGTGCCAGACCCTGCCGGGAAATGCCGGCTTGCGACCAGTCGCCATACACCAGAATTGCCTCGATCGCCTGCAGCGTGCCGGAGGAACCCACACAGTCCTGCCAGTCCCGGGCGTGATAGCGGCTGCGGATATGCGACACCGCGACCCGACATGCTGCGTAGGCGCGGTGGTAGCGGGCCGGCGTTATGCGGCCATTGGCGAAAAACCGGCGAGTGTAGGATACACAGCCAATTTGCAGGCTATCCAGGGCCAGGGGTTCAAAGCGCCTGCCGACAATGAATTCGGTACTGCCGCCGCCGATATCCACCACCAGCCGGGAGGACTCGTCGTCGGCCAGGGTGTGCGCCACTCCGAGATACACCAGCCGGGCTTCCTCCCGGCCGTAGATGACATCCACCTTTTCACCCAAGAGCTGTTCGACCCGGTGGGTGAACTGGTGACGATTGCGCGCCTGTCGCAGGGCGTGGGTGCCGACGATACGGGTGCGGTAGGGCTCGACGCTGTCCAGTACCTGCTTGAAACGCGACAGACACTCCAGGCCGCGCTCCATGGCCGCCGCGTCCAGCAGACCGTTTTTCAGCCCGGCACCCAATTGCACTTTCTCGCTGAGAGTTTCTATCGGGCGCAGTTCCCCGTGCTGGACTCGGGTGATGATCAGGTGGAAACTGTTGGTGCCCAGGTCGAGAGCGGCAAGCTGGGCGCCTTCGGGTATCTCCTCTGTCGTGCCATTCTGAAAATTGTTGGCTTGCCGCATTCTCCAGCTCTGCATCCAGTTTCTGTTATGGTAAAGCAACGACCCGAAAATGCACGGAGATTTTCCATGTTGAAACCTGTCCTGTTTGCACTCGGCCTGGCGCTCACGCCGGCCGTAGCCCCGGCGGCCCTGGCTGCACCCCAGTCACTGCTGGAGTTGTACCGCGAGTTTCACGCCAACCCGGAGCTTTCTTTCCAGGAGAAGGAAAGCTCAGAGCGGGTCGCACGCGAACTGGAAGCGCTGGGGTTCGAGGTGACTCGCGGTCTCGGTGGGGATGCTGTTCGCCGCGAACTTGCCGCGGCTGGGGCCGTACTCAATGACCGGGTAGGTGGCTACGGAGTGGTTGGGGTGTTGCAGAACGGTCCCGGCCCGGTGTTGATGCTGCGTACCGATACGGATGCGCTACCGGTGCGCGAGCAAACCGGATTGGCCTATGCCAGCACTGTCCGCGGGCAGGAGCTTACCGGTCAGGAAGTGGATGTGATGCACGCCTGTGGGCACGACCTGCACATGACGGTGGTGATCGGTGCAGCACGGGAACTGGTTGCACAACGCGCCCGCTGGTCGGGTACGCTGCTGGTGATTGCCCAGCCCGCCGAGGAGCGTGGGGCCGGGGCCCGGCTGATGCTCGAAGACGGCTTGTTTGAACGCTTTCCCCGCCCCGACTACAACCTGGCCCTGCACGTCTCACCGGCGTTGCCGGTGGGTTCGGTGGCTTGGGTATCGGGATGGATGATGGCCAACGTGGACTCGGTGGACATTCGCATTCACGGCATTGGCACCCACGGTGCCTACCCACAAGCCGGCAAGGATCCGATCGTGCTGGCGTCGTCGATTGTCATGGATTTGCAAACCCTGGTGTCGCGAGAGATTTCCGCCCTGGAGCCCGGCGTGGTGACCGTGGGTTCGCTGCACGCAGGCACCAAGCACAATATCATTTCCGACCGTGCCGACCTGCAATTGACGGTGCGCTCCTACAGTGAGGAGGTGCGACAGACGCTACTCGGCGGTATCGAGAGGATTGCGGTCAACCAGGCGCGGGCGCTGGGCTTTCCGGAAGACAAGCTGCCGGAGGTGGCGGTGACCGGGGAAGGCACGCCGGCACTGTGGAACGACCCGGCTTTGGTGGCACGCAACGTCGAGGTGCTCAGGCGCGTCCTGGGTGAGGAGCGGGTGGTTGCGGGGGAACGAGTGATGGGAGGGGAGGATTTCGCCCGCTATGGCCGGCAGGAACCGCGCATTCCCAGCCATATGTTTCTGCTGGGCACCGTCTCTCCCGAGCGCTTCGCGGCCTACCAGCGCGGTGAACTGCAACTGCCATCCCTGCACTCACCGTTCTACGCGCCGCTCGCCGAACCCGCCATTGAGACCGGTGTCGCCGCTTTCACTGCGCTGGTACTGGATCTGCTCAGCCCTGCCGAATGAGATTCAAGGGATGCTCTATCGGCACGCAAGGGGGGGTGCATACCAGCGATGTGGTCTCGCCGCTGGCGACAGGCGGCATGTTCCTGACACCAGGGGCAGCGTGCGGACTGCCCTGGTTCGGGTGAAAACCACCCCGGACAGGGAATGCTGTCCGGGGTGTCAGCGTCAGGGTCTGGCCGGCCCTGACTGGGTGTGATTTACGCTATTAGCTGCTGCCCATGATTCGGGTAGTGACTCGTCTTACCAGTACCGCCACCGCTGTGCCATACAGCGCCACAGTCACTTGATCAAGGATAGCATCCAGGTATTCACCTATCACGTGGATATGGCCCAGCGCGTCTGCTTTCGCCGCCAGTCCGGAAGCGATGACTACCGCCAGGACACCGACGCTGTCCTCTGCGTCGACGCCCATGTAACCATAGACCAGTCCCAACAGGACCAGGGCCAGTGGTAGCAGTTCCATAGGCACCGCGCCCGGAGCCAAACCTTCGATTAATGCCGCAAGTGCGGCCAATCCCACAATGATTCGAGTTTCCATCAGGTAATCCTCCTAGGATAAATTATAATTAAGAGACCATCATCCTGCGCTGCCCATCGCCACTTCGACAGAACAACTACGAGGGCCAGGCGGCACCTGAAAATGTTCCTTGGTCAAACCCTACCACATGGATGTAATGCAGAATAGTATTTTATGGGGTTATTCAGGACGAAAAATCCGTTTCACGGCACTGCACCTGCAAAGAGACAGCCTCAGTCGTCGAATCGGTAAATCAGGTCGATGCCGAAGCTGCGCTTTTCCTTGAAGGAGTCGATGGCAAAGCCCAGGGTGCCGAAATCGATCCCCCATTCCCGGTATTCCTCATCGGTCAGGTTGCGACCCCACACGGCAACGCTGAGGTTGCCCCCCAGAACCCGCAGGTCGTGCAGCGTGGCACGGGCGTGCAACAGCGTCTGGTCCTCGGTGCTGTCGTACAGGTTCATCTGGGGATGGAACACCATTTCATCCTGGTAGCTGGCCTCCAGGCGCAGGTTCAACTGACCGAAGGCAAAGGGCGGAAAGTTGTAGGAGAGAATGGCGGAGCCATTGTGTTCGGGTGCCCGGGCAACCGTGGCACTGTCACTGATGTCCTCATTGCCTATGGCGTCGACGGTGGGGCCGGGGGCGGGCAGGCCGGTAACCGGGTTCAGCCGCCCGGTGATGAATTCATCGTAGGTGGCATCGGTGTAACCGTAGTTGAGCGCAAGGCGCAGTCCCTGGCTGAGCTGGGCGGTCAATTCCAGTTCGCCACCCTGGATTTCCAATACCCCGGCGTTGCTGACCACGGTGGAAGCACCCCCTTCACCAGCGCGGAAGCTGTTGACCTGGGCGTCTTCGTAATCCATGTAGAATATGGCGGCATTGATGCGCAGCCGGGAATCCATCCAATCGGACTTCAGACCCAATTCATAGTTGGTTACGGTTTCCTCATCGAAGCCCAGGGCAAAGTCTTCTGCGCTGGTGGAACGGGCGCCAAAACCACCGGAGCGGTAACCCTCGGACCAGGTGGCGTATCCGCGCACGTCATCGTTGAAGGCGTAGCTCAGGGTCAGTGAGCCGCTGGTGTTGTCCCATTCATCGGCCGCCAGGTTGGTGGGGATGCTGCCGTCCGCGGCCGTGATTCTGCCCTGGCGCAAATACGCTTCCTTTTCGTCCTCGGTATAGCGGAGGCCCAGGGTCACATCCAGTGCCTCGCTGACAGCGTAGGTGAACTGGCCGTAGGCCGCGGTGGATTCATTGTCCGAACCGTATTGAAAGATCGGTGAACTCAGCAGCACGTCCTTGCCGAAACAGGGGGCGGGGTGGGTGAAGGTGAAGTCCGCGCAGAGGAACGATTGAATAGCTGCGGGTTGCGAACCAAAGGCGAAGGTGGCGGGCAATACGAACCACTGCGGGTTGTCTTCGTTGCTCTGCTCCTCAAAATAGTACAGGCCCAGGGTGTATTGCAGTTTCCCGCCCACGGTTTCGCCCAGTACCTGGAATTCCTGAGTGAACTGTTCGTTGTCACTCGAGCGCTCGGCGCGGAACACGGAGACGTATTCACCGGCGGGAATAAATTGCCCCGGCGCTACCGTCGGATCTTGCAACACGGTGGCACCGTCCGCGGGGAAACCACCAAAATCGGTGCCCGTGGTACCACTGTCCCATTCGCGTTGGGCGGTGATGGACTTCAGCGTGATGCTGTCGCCAAGCGTCCATTCCAGGGTCAAGGCGTGGGTTTCGAGATCGGAGAACGTATCCATGCCGGGAGAGTGGGGCATGGGCAGGGAATTCACTCGCTCGGCGTTGGCAAAAGCGGTGGCCTGCCGGGTTATGGCACCACCAATCAGGTTGTTGGGCGGCCGGGTTGCCACGATTTGCGACAGCGAGGCATTGCTTTGGCGCTCCGAGTTGTCGTAGGTGTAGTCGGCGCTAAAGTTGTCGCCTGGCGTCAGCCGCAGGGCAATGCGATAGGCATCGGATTCCTGTTCACCCAACTTGTTGCCATGGATGCTGTTGTTCACCAGGCCGTCTTTTTCATTGTAGTTGTAGGAAAACCTGGCCGACAGCAGATCGCCCAGTTTGCCGGTGTCGACACTGGTTTTGGAGCGCAGAAAGTCCCGACTGCCAAATGTGAGGTGCTGTTGGAAACCAAACTCGTCGGCGGGCTTGCGGGTGATGACGTTGATGGCGCCGCCAATGGTGTTGCGACCATACAGGGTGCCCTGGGGCCCGCGCAGTACCTCGATGCGTTCGAGGTCGACCAGGTCGAAGGTGGAACCGGTATTGCGGGCCATGTACACCCCGTCCAGGTACAGGCCCACCGTGTTTTCCACCAGCAGCGAAGTTTCACCACTGCCGACACCGCGAATGGAGTAACCGTAGTTGTCCAGGCTTGCGGGCTGACGGCTGATCGACAGGTTGGCGGTATACTCGGAAATCTGACCGGTCTCGTATACGCCGATGTCCTCCAGTTCCTGCTGGTTGAAGGCGGCAACGGAAATCGGCGTGTCCTGCAGGGATTCCGAGCGCTTCTGGGCAGTGACGATCACTTCTTCCAGGGCCAGTTCGCCCTGGGCAAAGCCGGGCAGTGCGGTGACCGCGGCCAATGTGGCGAGGGCCAGGGTGTTGCGCAAGTGGTGCAGGCCTATCCTTTGATAATGCATGGGCGTGTCCTCCGGCGGCAAATGAATTTGGCGAGATGGGAACTCGAGTGGACATTGTAGTGTCGGTTTGACGCCGGTAAACAGACTGACGCCATGCTTATTTGAACTGACGGGCGAAATTTCCAGGATCGGTATTGGTCGACAGCGGTCAGCGTCGCCGACGGGGCTGTATAGTATGTACCTGGCACATTCACAGCACCCTGAGCAGAACTACCAATGGAAAAAGTCCTCTATCCCCTGTGGAAATCGGATGCAATCGATGCGGATGAATTTCGCGAGCGTTTGTTGAACGACCTGGCCCCGGCCCTGCCGAAACTGGGGGTGCGCGGTCTGCGCCTGTCAGTGGCGGACAGCGAGGTGGCGGCCGCGGACGCATTGCGCATCGAGAATGCCCGGCCGGTCATGGATGCCATGATATCGGTATGGCTGGACAGCAGTGTCCTGCGGGCGCCGGTGGAACAGCTGTTGGCGCAACACTGCAACCGCCTGGCGGGTTACCTGGTCACCGAATCCGAACCGATCGTCAATACGCGGCATCCGCCGGAGGTCGGCGCGCGCACCTTCGGTATGGCCCAGGTGGTGTTTTTGCAGCGCCCGCAACGTCTCGGCCAACAGCAGTGGCTGGAAATCTGGCTGGATAGTCATACCCAGGTGGCCATTGATACCCAATCGACTTTCGGCTATCGCCAGAATGTGGTGGTGCGTGCCCTGACCTATGGGGCACCGGCCTTCGATGCCATCGTCGAGGAGAACTTTCCACCCGAGGCGATGACATCGCAACACGCATTTTTTGCGGCCGAGGACGACCAGACCCTGGCTGCCAATTCCAGGGCGATGATGGAAAGCTGTACCCGATTTATCGATTTTGACAAAATCGACGTGATTCCCACCAGCGAATACAACCTCAAACCCGTTGTCCGGTGAGGCCGGCATGGCGAATGGGCAGCCCCGTCGCGCCGGGCCTGCCCCGTCATCCAGTGACTGTCCGTGGTCCCCAAAGGCACGCACCTGTTCAGGGTCGCTTCAACCTGACAGCAAATCCTTGGCCTGGTTGATTCTGGCGGCCAGGTAATCACTTCCGCCGCGGTCGGGGTGCATTTTTTGCATCAGGCGGCGGTGGGCCTCGTCTATCTCCGCATCGCTGGCTCCCTCTTCCAGCCCGAGAATGGCCAGCGCCTCCGCTCGCGACAGCTCACTGCTGCCCGGGCTGCCGGTTTGCCGGTATTGCTCCTGCTCGCCAAAACGTTTCGCCAGGTAGGTTTGCAGCAACCGGGCGGAGTCCTCGTCCCGTTGCTGAAACTGGGCCAACAAACTGTCCAATTGCTCGCGTTCCATGTCGTCAAGCGACTGGCCGGCAAAATCCCCAGCCAGCACCAATCCGCTCATGGCGCCGCTGTCGTGGTCCAGTACCATGCGCAGCAGTTGGGTTTCTACTGTGGATTGCCGGCCGGAAGCGGCATTAGCCCGCTGTCCGCGCACCCACTGCAACATCGGAAACAGGCGCAACAGCAACGGCACCATGCGGCCGACACCCACCACCAGGGCGGTGACAGCGGCACCCAGCCAGTGCATGCGACCGGTCAGGGTGGCAACGGCAATCGCCAGCACCAACAGTCCGAGGCCAACTTTCAGATAGGCGGAACGGCGCTGGCCGACGGGAACGGCGCGCAAATACCGGTACAGCAGCCAGATGGCGGCGATGGCAGCCAGCAACAGGATCACGCGTGGCACGCTTCAGGACTCCCCTTGCAACTGCTTCAGCAAACGACCGGCCTCGGCCCTGCCGTCACTCTTCCCGTAACGCAACAGCCCCGCGGTGCCCGCCGCTGCATAACTGGCCACCGCCCCCAGCAGGTCGGCGAACTGTTGCGGACTGTTGTGGTCGAAGCGGGCGTAGGCCCCCATGCTGACCCGGGCCATGGTTCGGAAACACTGTTCTACCATGGGGTCGTGGCCCTCCTGGAACATGAACAGGGGCAACTGCTGCAGACCGCACTCGCCGGCTTTGCCGCAAAGGGCGTCGACTGACTCTTCCACCGCGTCACCGATGAATACCAGGGCTCGTATCGGGCCCCGGGCGTGTTCCCTGAGGGCGTGATTGAGCAGGCGCTCGATCTGGGTGTAGCCGCCGGCACAGCGGACCTGGCTCATCAGTTGCAACAGGCCCGTCTCTTCCTGCAGCCAGGCGCTGGCCCGCATTTCGGCAAAGCCCCGGTAATAGCAGAGCTGCACCTGCAGGCCGCCGAGGTCGCGAGTGGCCAGAAACATGCGGCCTTGCAGTTGGCAAGCCCGATCCCAGGTGGGTTGGCGGCTGGCGGTGGCGTCACAGGCGAACAACAGACGTGGCCGGGTCTTGCGAGCAGGGGTGTGTGTTTGTGACCGGGTGATGAACTGGTCGATTTCCGCTCGACTGGAAGTGTGTTCGGGGTAGTTGCTCAAGTCGGTGATCCAGGCACCAGTCCAGGGCATCAGCGCTGCCGAAGCAGCAATTCATCGAGTTGCTCGATTTCCGCCAGGTAGTGGCGGCGGATGCACAGTTCCTCCACCGCGGCCTCCAGCTCGGCACGGCTGCCATCACGCCTGGTCTCGCTGCGCACGATCTCCCACAGCTTGCTGCTGCACAATTCGCCAGGATTGAAACCAACTGATTCGGACATCTCGTTCTTCACTACCGCTGCGGGTCTCCGTGTGGGGCTGCCACCGGCCCTGGCCGGGGGCACCACTCCAATTGGTGGAGATTCTACTACCTGGAGGCCGGGTTTGGTGTATTTTTCTGTGAAATTTCTCTCCTATCCGAAGGGGAAGGACGGGGTGCCAATGAATTCCGGGCCTTCCAACTCCGGCTGCTCACCTTTCGACCAGCGGGGCAACCGAAAGTTCGCCCGCCGCAGAATCGCCTGGCCATGGGAGTCACTGTCCTCGATCGGTGGATCGATAGTGACCAACTGTACCCGGCATTCATCCCGGGCGAAGCGGGCGAGTCCGTAGCCATTACTGTCGCTATCCACATAACTGGTACCTGGATTGGCCCGGTTGGGCGACAGCAGGCGGGCCAGACTGCGCAATCCGGTTTTGCTGTAGACCACGGCAGCCCGGGAACCCCAGGCCAGGGTCATGTTCCAGATTTCCTCCAGTTGGCCGTCCCTCTCTGCCGCCACCAGTTGCATGAAGTCGGACTTGTCGCCACTGGCGGTATACAGCACCTGGGCAAACTGTGGTGTCGAACTGATGCCGGATACATTGAAATCCACTGCCACAAATTCGGGATGTTGCGCCTCGACATCCCTGGCCAGTGCTCCCGCGGCATGGGCGTGATGATCGCCGGACAGGGACACCACGTTGGTGATGCCGCTTTGCGCCAGGTAATTCATCAGTTCCCGGTATTCGGTGGGATACCCCGACCAGGCGTCTTCGCCCAATACACTGTCGTGCAGGCCGGTCAGGGGCAGCGCGCCGAGGTCCAGGCGCAGTGCCAGTATCGGCAGACTGTTAGCCCATACCTTCCAGTTGGCGGTCGAACCTTTCAGGCATTGCTTGAACCATTGCTTCTGTTCTTTACCCAACAGCGAGCCGGGGGCACGCTGTTGGGCAGTGTTGGGCCGGGAATGGTCACCATAGGGCAGAACCCGGGGTGGCGAACCGTGGTTGTAGTCGCGACCCGCGTCAAAAATCTGGACCAGTTCGGCGGGTATGGATGACAACCCCAGTTCATCGACCAGCCCGCCCGGCAGCGGCGGCGGGCTGCGGTAGCTGCGCAGGTCGGTCAACAGCAACTCCACCTGGCTGCCCCAGCGCAGGTTGCGGTAGATGCGCAAGGATTGTGGCCGGTCCGCAACGCGAGCCGGTATATATTCGAACCAGGCCCGGTGGGCGGCCGCCATGCGCCGCGGCTGGTGCTGTAACTGCTCGCCGTAGCTGCTGTAGTCCCGCACCGAGTTGTTGCTGAATTCGTGGTCATCCCAGGTACAGACAAAGGGCCAGCGCGCCCGGGCCGCCTGCAGGTGCGGATCCTGCAGGTAGGTCCGGTAGAGGTGGCGGTAATCTGCCAGGGTGTCGGCCCAATACAGGTCTCCGTCACCGGCGGCGTCCGGATAGTCGGGTAGCTTGCGCACATAACGGTTATTTTCGCGGTTCCGGTAACCGTAGCGTTCATAGATGAAATCGCCCAGGTGCAGCACCAACTGGATCTGTTCCGCCTCCGCTGTGGCCCGGTCCTCGTTGATCATGCGCGACCAGGCCCCGAAAAAGCCCTGTTCGTAGTTCTGACAACTGACAAAGGCCAGGTTGACCGGGCGCGGGTCATCGACGGCCGGAGCGGTCATGGTCCTGCCGGTCGCCGAAGCGCCACCATGGCGGCCGAGAAAACGGTAGTAGTAGATGGTGCCGGGCCGCAAGCCACTGACCTGGGCGCGAACGGTGTAGTCGTAGCTGGCCCGCGCCGATACTTCGGCCTCGGCCACCACCCGGGCAAAATCTTCGGTCTCGCTCACCTGTACCACCAGGGCTACCGATGAAGCGGTGGTGGACGGTGCCCGGGTCCATAGAATCACGCTGTCGGGCGATGGATCGGCCGAGGCAATGCCCTGGGGAAAAAGCAGTTCGCCGCTGTTGTCCGGCAGCATGCCGGCCCGCACCGGTGTTCCGGCTGCCAGCAGGAAGACGCCGGCCAGACCCAGAAAATCGCGCCGTTCGAGTTCGCTCATGAAATTCCGGTCCGCTGGCGCAGGCCGCGGCGAGGGTCGTTTCATCCGCTTTTGTTTTTCTGTTCCCGGTCAGGCTGTCCAGTATGGCAAAAATCCTGCGGTCGGTCTCCAGGACAGCTTGTGCAGCCCGATATCGGAGGTGTTCCGGTCAACTCGGCCCTGACACTTTGGTTTGGGATATTTGGTGGTCGATGGTGGCAGTCGGGGTCCAGGTTGCCTATCATGGCAGTCTCGCCACCAGCAGATGTGGTGTACCGGTGAATCGGCAGGAACCGAGCATGGCATTCCCCAAAATCAGAGGCCGGCAGCGCTACCTGCCCGGCCGTGAACAGGCGATGCCGGTGCCGGCAGCGCACTTTGTCAACGGCAATCCGCTGCAGGGACCGTTTGCGGATTCTCATGCCAGGGCGTTATTCGGCATGGGTTGTTTCTGGGGTGCGGAACGGATGTTTTGGCAGCTGGCGGGGGTGTACACCACGGCTGTGGGATATTCCGCCGGCCAGACTCCCAATCCCACGTACCGGGAAGTGTGCAGTGGTCAAACCGGGCACAACGAGGTGGTACTGGTCGTATTCGATCCCACACAGGTTCACTACGACGATCTGTTGAAGGTGTTCTGGGAGGGCCACGACCCCACCCAGGGCATGCGCCAGGGCAACGATGTGGGTCCCCAGTATCGCTCTGGAATCTACACTTTTGGAGCCTCGCAAAAGGTGCAGGCCGAAAGGTCCCGGAAGTCCTTTCAGAGGTCACTGACCGCGGCCGGTCACGCGGCCATCACCACTGAAATCCAGGCCGCCGGTGAGTTCTATTACGCCGAGGACTATCACCAGCAGTACCTGGCAAAGAACCCCATGGGGTACTGCGGGTTGGGCGGCACCGGCGTCCGCTTGGAGAGCCCGGTCGGGGAGCGGGCAGGGTGATGAAACAGGCAGCAGATCGGGTGGCGGTGGTCACCGGCGCCAGTCGCGGGGCAGGGCGGGGAATTGCCGTGGCCCTGGGGCGCAGCGGAACCACGGTCTACGTAACCGGAAGAACTCGCCGGCAGGGAGATGCACCATTACCCGGCACGGTACAGGAGACCGCCAGGGAGGTCAGCGCAGCAGGTGGGACCGGCGTTCCGGTGCACTGCGACCACGCCGATGACGCCCAGGTGGAAGCCTTGTTCAGGCAGGTGCAAAAGGATCACGGACGGCTGGATATATTGGTCAATAACGCCACCTGCATTCCCGATGCCCTGACCCTGGAGGGACCCTTCTGGGAAAAGCCACTGTCGCTGATGGATATTCTCGATGTCGGCATGCGCTCACACTATAGCGCCACCTTTTTCGCGGCACCCCTGCTGGTGGCGAGTGCCGGGCTGGCGGTCATGACCTCTTCCTTTGGTGGCCGCATCTACATGCACGGCCCGGCCTACGGCGCCGGTAAAGCCGCGGTGGACAAGATGGCCCACGACATGGCGGTGGATTTCAAACCCCACCAGGTGGCGGTGGTGTCGCTGTGGATGGGCCTGTTGCTGACCGAACGCACCGCCCGGGTATTCGCGGCGGAACCGGACAAATACGCAGGCCTGGCTGCCACTGCGGAACATCCCGAGTTTTCGGGTCTGGTCATCGATGCACTGTCCAGAGATCCGGCGAAAATGGAAAAATCAGGCCAGGTCTGGATTGCTGCGGAACTGGGTGAACTCTACGGCATCAAGGATATCAATGGCGCCCAACCGCCCTCGCATCGGACCGTGTTCGGCGACCCCACCCGCTTCGGGACCGCGGTCGTGGCGTAGTTCACCGCTACCCCATGGCCCTGCAGGAATCCGGAATGATAAACTCGCCCGCTCTTTCAGCGCTCGGGGGCATGCGCGTATGACGGTTCATCAACCGCAACTGGACTCCAGCCAGTACTCTTTGGGCAGTGCCCGCGCCGGTCAATTGCTGCAAGCGGCAAGGGACCTGCAACCGGTGTTGCGGGAACGTGCCGCCCGCTGCAAGGCAGAGTGCAACGTTCCGCCGGAAACCATTCGGGATTTCCATGAGGCCGGCTTTTTCAAGATGCTGCAGGCCGAGCAATACGGCGGTTACGCCATGGATCCCCAGGTGTTCTATGAAGTGGACCTGCTGATTGCCCAGGCCTGCATGTCCAGCGCCTGGGTGCTGGCGGTGGTGGCGGTGCACAACTGGCAACTGGCGCTGTTCGATGAGCGGGCGGCCGAGGAAGTGTGGGGCGATGATCCGAGCGTGTTGATTTCCTCTTCCTACGCGCCTCTGGGCAAGGTCACCCCGGTAGAGGGTGGTTTCCGTCTCAGCGGTCGCTGGAGTTTTTCCAGCGGCTGCAGGCACTGCCGGTGGGTGTTTGTCGGCGCGGTGGTCCCCACCGCCGATGCCCCCTTCGACATGACCAACTATCGCACCTTTCTGGTGCCGATCTGTGACTATGAAATCGTCGATAACTGGGATGTCGTCGGCCTGCAGGGCACCGGCAGTCACGACATCGTGATGGACGATGTGCTGGTACCCGACTACCGCACCCACAAGGTGATCGACGGCTTCAACTGTGACAATCCCGGCAATGCCGTGAACGTGGCTCCGTTATACCGATTGCCGTTCATGCAGGTGTTCGTGCGCGCGGTGTGTACCGCCACCCTGGGTGCGCTGCAAGCGGCCCTGCAGGATTTTATCGAAATCGCCAGGACCCGCGTGGCCGGCCCAGTGCCCATGCGCGATGACCCGCTGGCGAAAATACTGGCAGCCGAGGTGGAAACCGAAATTTCCCGTATGAAACTGGTTATGCACGGCAATTTTGAGCGCATGATGGACTGTACCCGGGCCGGTACTCCGATTCCGCTGGGCGACCGGGTCCGCTACCGCTACGACTCCGCCGTCGTTGCCGATACCTGTCTGGCACTGTCTTCGAAGATGCTCAAGGCCGCCGGCTCCGGCGCCATTCGCGAGGGCAGTTCGCTGCTCGCCAGGCATCTGGATATGCTGGCCAGCCAGGCCCATGTGGCCAATCACGCCGCGCCTTTTGCAGTCAACCTGGGGGGCGTTCTGTTTGGGCAGGACAACGCGGACTTCGGTTTGTAGCGTCTCAATCCAACAGGCGCACCGGATCACCGAGTTCACAGACTCCGGCTCGCTCCACCAGCAGGTTGATACCGAGCCGGCGCTCACAGTGCCGAACCAGGGTCGAGGTCAGCTTTTGGTCTGCTGCCAGGCCATGTGCTGCCTGGGCTCGGGCCGGCATGCTGCAGCGGGTGGTCTGACTGTTGACCTGCACTATCGCGGCGCCGATTTGCAGGCGCCTGCCAACCCAGTCGTTCTCGATCATGCGCCGCTCGGCGTTCACTCCGCGCAGCAGCAGGTTGGCGCGAAAGCGCTGCACCACCGCATCCACTTCATCCCGGCCGGCCAGGAAGGCCAGCGAGTTGGTGCTGAGCAGGTGTAACGGAAACGCATCGAAGTAGGTTCCCGGGGGCGTGGCGTGGGTGGCCAGCAGATTCAGCAACTCTTCCGGGGTGTCGGAAAAGTCGGGCAGTTTTTCGCCGGGCAGCAGCCCCATATCGGTGCTGAACTCTGCGGCGCTGGGTGCCTGCTTCAACCGGTAGTGGCTGAGTTCGGACGCTGGTGCCAGCGGGGCCAGACGCGCGGGTTTGTCCAGGAACTTCGAGAGCCGCCGGTCGGCGTCACTAGCGCGGCTGGCGAAACTCTCGCCGTTGGGCAGCCGTACCTGCGCCGTGGGCACCTCGGCACCGCAACCAATCCGCTCCAATGCTGCCGGTTCGGCCAGGCTGGCGGCCAGGTTGAGCAATTCCGGCCAGCGCTTGGCGCTGCGGATCTGATTGGTCTCGGCATCGATCACTGCCCAACAGCGATCACCGGGGATTCCCGTCTCGGTGATCAGGGCGCGCTCGATAGCAACTCCGGCCATGCTCTTGACCGGGTATTGCCAGATTTCTTCAAGGTGACCGACGATCATCTGGCTCCCCCGCAACGATTCCTGCCCATTATGCCTTCTCGTCGGAAAGTGTGCAGTGCGCCGGCCAGTTGCCCGTCCCATCAATTTTGGCAACAATGATCTTTATCGGGAACGTTGTTTCAAACGGGGAACAACGAATCAACTCCAGTCGACTGCGGGCAAACGAATGTCTGACGGTGCCTGAAGTCGAGAAGCTCATGGGTGGCGATGTATCGGGACGTGTGCAGCGCTAGAGAGTGACGCCCACCGGCGCTGGCAGCAGGAGGTTGATGGAATATGCGGGCTACCGATCAGCAACCAGCTGCCATATCCCTGTCGGCGGTCAGCAAGAGTTTTTCCGGCGAAGCGGTGCTGCAATCCATCAGTGTCGAGATCGAATCGAACCGGATAACGGTCATTGTCGGGCGCAGCGGCTGTGGCAAATCCACCCTGTTGAAAATGATCAACGGGCTGTGTCTGCCCGACGAAGGCAGCGTAGTCATTGCCGGTGAGCCCATCGACTATGCGGATTTGCCGGCGCTGCGAACCGGTATCGGTTATGCCGTGCAGGGCGTCGGCCTGTTTCCCCACCTTACCGCGAGAGAAAATATCGTCCTGCTGGCACAGGTCGTGGGCTGGGATGAGCAACGGATTGACGGGCGCCTGCAGGAGTTGTTGCCGATGGCGCAACTGGAAGCGGACATCCTCGACCGCTACCCGCATCAATTGAGCGGTGGTCAGCAGCAACGTGTCGGTCTGTGCCGGGCCCTGGTGCTGAATCCGCCGCTGCTGTTACTCGACGAGCCATTCGCTGCCCTCGACCCGCTGACTCGTCTCGACGTGCAGCAGCAACTGCTGGCCCTGCAACGGGGCGAGTCGCGAACCTGTGTGCTGGTCACCCACGACATGGACGAGGCGCTGCGGCTGGGGGACGAAATACTGGTGATGGGTAGTGGTGAAATCCTGGCCAGAACCGATAGTGAACAGTTGCGTCGGGAAAATCCCCAATTGGATGCCGACCACCTGCTGCTGACCATGCTGGAGCAGACCTGATGCCGAGAGGTCTGTTGCTTGCACTGTCCCTGCTGGTGTTTTCGCTGGCCCCGTGCGCCCACGGCAGCCCGGTCGTGGTGGCATCCAAGCAATTCACTGAAAGCCATGTGCTGGCGGAGATTGTCGCCGGCCTGCTGCAACAGGAGGGCGTCGCCGTCGAGCGCAAAATGGGACTGGGTGGCTCGCTGGTGGTCTACAACGCCCTGCGCGCCGGTGAGGTCGACCTCTATCCCGACTATACCGGAACCCTGGCCCAGAGCCTGCTCGGCAAACCACATGCCCACCGCCAGGAACTGATCGATGGCCTGGCCGGCCAGGGCCTCGAAATCATTGTGGAATTCGGCTTCAACAACCGTTATGCGCTGTCCATGACCAGTGAGCGGGCAGAGGCCCTGGGGGTGCACAAGATCAGCGACCTGCGCCGACATCCCGAACTGAGACCGGCGTTCTCACTCGAATTTCTCAACCGCAAGGATGGTTGGATACCCCTGAGCCAGCTCTATGGGCTTCGCCAATCGGTACGCGGCATTGAACATGCCCTGGGCTACCAGGCCCTCGAGCGCGGGCAGGCCGATATTATCGACGCCTATACCACCGACGGGGAACTGCTGCTCTACGATCTCAGACAGTTGGAAGACGACCTCGGCTTCTTTCCGCGCTACGACGCCGTCCTGTTGGCCCGGCAGGAACTCGCTCCAGAGCTCAGGAAGGTCTTGCTGCGCTTGCAAAGTCGTTTGGAAGAGGAGCCCATGCAGCAGCTCAATGCCCTGGCCCGCGATGGCGACAGCTCACCCCGTCAGGTGGCCCGGGAGTTTCTCGCTGCCGAGGGTTTGATTGCCCAGCCCGGCGAGGAGATCGATCAAATGCTCGGTATGGTGTTGTCCAACACCGTCACTCATATCAAGTTGACCCTCATTGCCCTGCTGATTGCCTGCTCCCTGGCAATCCCGCTCGGCTTGCTGCTGGCGCACCACCCGCGCCGCTCGGCGAGCGCTGTCTACGTCGCCGGACTGCTGCAGACCGTTCCCTCACTCGCCATGCTGGCGCTGATGATTCCGGTGCTGGGGCTGGGCCAGGTGCCGGCCATCGTCGCGCTCTGCCTGTACTCGTTGCTGCCCATATTGCGCAACACGTTGACCGGTCTGGCGGCGGTTGATCCATTGCTCAAGGAGGTCGCCGATGGCATGGGGTTGACCGGCAGGCAGCGACTGCTGAAGGTGGAGGTGCCGCTGGCGCTGCCCACCATCCTGGCGGGCATCAAGACCGCTGCCATCATCAGCATTGGTACCGCGACCCTGGCCGCCTTTGTCGGTGCGGGTGGGCTGGGTGAACCGATCATCACCGGTCTGACTCTCAATGACCACGCCTTGATCCTGCAGGGCGCCATTCCGGCAGCGCTGTTGGCCATAATCACCGAATTTCTGTTTGAATGGCTGGAACGGGTCATCGTGCCGGCCCACCTCAGGCAACAGCTTGCATGAGATCCGGCAGGTGGGCGAGACCGCCCTGTCACGGATTTTTCTACGGCGCAGACTCCTGCCCGCATATTTCACCAAGGTTTGTAGCGAGGACGTCGAGACGCCGCTGTGGCAGGGTGCGCGGACCGGAAGACGCTGAAGGCATAGTTGACACTATGTCGAAGCGGCTGGAGGGAGCACGCCCTGTCACAGCGAGCGTATCGGCGTTCGCAGCAGAAGGTTGGTGAAATATGCGGGCTAGAGGACCGGGATGACGGCCGGGTCGATGGGCCGCTGACAACGTCCGATCCGCTCGGCGCGATCCTGCAGCACCGCAACACTGTCTTCGATGCCGATCATGATGATAAAGCGACCCTCGCGGACCCCATCCAGGCAAAACAGGGCCAATTCATCCAGATCCTGAAATTTCACCGGCATACCGTACTCCTTGTACACCTTGATGAAATCTTCCACTTTCGGTGCGGGAATTCCCGGTTTTTCCCTCGTCAACTCTGCCGGCCGATTGCGGTCCGTGGTCCAGATTCCGGTATCCAGCATCCCTCCCGAGGGATAGAAAATCGAAGCGCTGAGTTTGGTGTTCTCGCTTTCGAATTGTGCGGACAGGCACTCGGTGATACTGGAAATTGCGGCTTTGCTGGAGGCGTACACGGACTGATAGGGCAGGGGAGAGACCCCGCCATCGCCGGAGGAGGTGTTGATGACACAGCCCTCCTGGTCACTGGCAATCATGCGCGGTACGAAACTCTGAATGCCGTGCACCACACCCATGACGTTGACTCCGTGCACCCACTTCCAGTCATTGACCGTGGTGTCCCAGACATTGGCCGAGGGTGCCGACACTCCGGCGTTGTTGAAAAGCAGGTGACAGGCGCCGAAGCGCTCGAATACATGATCCGCCAGCGCCTCGACCGAATCGGGGCTGGACACATCGCAAAGCCGGGCGTCGACCTCACCGAGTTCCCTGAATTCGTCGATGGCGCTATCCAGCGCGGCCTGCTCCACGTCGCCGATCACCACCCTGGCTTCCTGGTCCAGCAGTTGCCTGACCAGCGCCCGTCCTATCCCGCTGGCTCCGCCGGTGACCACCGCTACCCTGTCCTTGAAGTCCCGCATCAGGCCGCCACTTCCCGGGGGGCGACGGTAATCTGCTCCAACTCGGGTCCGATGCGGTCGGCTACCTGCCGCAGTTGCGCCCGATCAAATCCGTACACCTTCACTGCTGTGTTACCCATGATGTCGCGGATTTCCCCTTCGTCCACATCGTGAAAGGTCTCCCGCAGCCGGTCCATGGTATTGGGCCAGGTGCCCTCCATGTGCGGGTAGTCGGAACCCCACATCAGTTTGTCGACACCGATGCGGTAGCGGTCACCGATTTCGTGGCGGGGCAGGAAGGAGGCGCCGATGTAGCAATTGCGCTGAAAGTATTCCCGGGGGGTCAGGGACAGGTCCCTGGTGAAGTGAGCGAAAATCGGGTTATTGGCTTTGAAATCCAGGGTCCGCAAAGTCTCCAGAATCCAGGAGCAACCGGTTTCCGTGAACACCATTTTCAACTGTGGGTGTCTTTCAAAGGCGCCGGACCAGAGTAGCGCAGTGAACGGACGGTGGGCCCACATGTCCACTTCGGAAATGTACATCGGCGTTGCCGAGGGCACATCGCCATAGTCGGGCGACCAGCCCGAATGAGCGTGTACCGGCAGGTTCAGTTCTTCGCACACCTCCCACAGGGGTGCGTAGCGCTGGTAGTGGTGATAGTAGGGTTGATCGCCGGTATGGGACGGCAGCAGCACGCCGCCGAACAGCCCCAGCGCATGGCAGGAGCGAATCTCCCGCACGGTGGCGGCAATATCGTCCACATCGATCACGGCCACACCGGCATGACGGCCGGGGTTGGCGCGGCACAAATCGGCCAGAAAACGGTTGTAGGCACGATTTCCCGCAGCCCGCTGTGCCGGCGTTACCTGGTGCCGGTACATCATCAGACCGGCGCCAAAAGGCGCCATCTGCGGAAATACCACTTCGGCGGCGATGCCGTCTTCCTCCAGTTCCCGCAGGCGGACCGCGGCATCATATTCGCCGCGCCGGGGGGCGATGGCGCTGTTCGCATCGGCGAGGAATTCCCGCAATTGCTCGTCGCTGGCCTGCCGGGCGACACGCATGGCATCCTGCTGGAACTTGCCACTGCCTTCGTTGCCGGCCTTTTCAGCAAAGTCGGCAGCGGCCTCCTGGTCAAAGAAAGTACCCACGCGAGCCATCATTTCCCGGGCGTACTGCAACCACCACTTCTCGGCGGCCTGGTGAAATTCCCGGTCCAGGTAGGGCATGTAGTCGGCGGGGAGGGCACCGGCATGACAGTCGCTACTGATTACGAGCAGGCGGGACATCTTCTCGAACTCCAACAGCAGTATCCGGGAGGCGGAGGATAATCGTCCGCGCCGTTCGAAGCCAGAACGTGGTGTCGGATATTTGAACCATTCAAACTTCTCCAGATTCGCAATCTCGGAGGAAATAGCCTGGGAGGGGAATTCGAGTCGTTTCCCGCGGGATGGGTTTGATAGTAGAATGAGGGCACATGGTGGCGGGCGAAGTAGTGGTGGTATGCCGGTAACAAGGGAGGAAAAGCGCATCATTCTGGCGCAACCGCGCGGCTTCTGTGCCGGGGTTGACCGTGCCATCACCATCGTGGAAGAAGCGCTGAAAATCTACCCTCCGCCAATCTATGTACGACACGAAATCGTGCACAACCAGCGGGTGGTGGAAAACCTGAAGTCGAAAGGAGTGCTGTTTGTAGACGAGATCAACCAGATTCCCGAGGGAGCGATCACTGTGTTCAGTGCTCACGGTGTATCGAGGAAAGTCGAGCAGGGCACTTTGCAGCGCAATCTGCGGCCCATCGATGCCACCTGTCCGCTGGTTTCGAAAGTGCATAGGGAAGGCCAGCGCTACGCGTCCAAAGGCTTTGAAATCGTACTGATTGGTCACCGCAACCACCCTGAGGTAGAAGGCACCCTGGGCCAGATTTCGGGGACGGTTTTCCTGATCAGCGAAGTGGAGGATGTGGCGGCGCTGAAAGTAAAGGACCCCGATAAAGTCGCCTACGTTACTCAGACCACCCTGTCGGTGGACGATACCCGCGAAGTGATCGATGCGCTGCGTCGCCGCTTTCCCAATATCCAGGGCCCGGACGTAAGGGACATCTGCTATGCAACCCAGAACCGCCAGGCCGCGGTGCGCGCGCTTGCCGCCCAGGTGGACATGATACTGGTGGTCGGTGCGCACACCAGTTCCAATGCCAATCGCCTGTGCGAACTCGGCAACGACTGTGGGGTACCCAGCTACCTAGTCGAAGATCCGTCGAAAGTCGATCCTGAGTGGCTGAACGGGACCGAAGTGATCGGCATTACCGCCGGTGCCTCGACCCCGGAGGATCTGGTGCAGGAACTGATCGAGAAGATACGCGAGTACGGCGATCTGGAAATTTCGACGATGTCGGGCACAGAGGAAAATGTGCACTTTCCCCTTCCCGACTCGGTGCGGGGCCAGCGCCTGGAGCTTTCATAAAAAATACAACGGGATGACGGCCAGCGGCAGCATGGCAAGCGGCGGTGTTGCGGCCTACGCCGTGGCGAGCAGGGTCGGCGGCACGATGGCCCGTAACTGGATGGATACCGGCGCATCTGCTACCATTCCGCGCCTTTTCCGAGGCCCGTCGATCCAGTGACTCGCACCCGCGTAAAGGTTTGTGGCATCACCCGCCAAGAGGACGCCCAGGCAGCTTGTGCTGCGGGAGTGGATGCGATCGGCCTGGTGTTTTATCGGCCCAGCAGCCGCGCCCTGGACATCCCCGGCGCGCGGGCAGTGGTAGACGGATTGCCGCCCTTCGTGGCGGTGACTGCGCTGTTTGTGGATGCCGGGGTGGCGGACGTGAAGGCGGTTTGCGATGCGCTGCCCGTGGATTGGTTGCAGTTCCATGGCAGTGAGTCCGCGTCCTACTGCGCCAGCTTCCACAAGCCCTGGATCAAGGCACTGCGAATAGCCGATGGGGACCAACTGGAAGCGCGCATGCAAGCCTGGAACGGGGCCGGTGCGATTCTCCTCGACACCTGGCAGGCCGATCGTGCGGGTGGCACGGGCCAGACCTTTGACTGGTCCGTGGTGCCGGCGCGGCGCCCGCGCCCATTGGTGCTGGCCGGCGGACTGAATGCCGACAACGTGGCTGCGGCGTTGCGGCAGGTGGCGCCGTATGCCGTCGATGTCAGCGGCGGAGTCGAGACGGCTCCGGGCCGCAAATCGGCCGCCGAAATACGACGCTTCGTGCAGGCCGTGCGCCGGGCCGACGCCGGCCAGACAAAAAGCGCATCGACCAATGAGTGACTACCCCAATATCGATTGGGCGGCTCATCCCGACCCCCACGGCCGCTTTGGCGAATACGGTGGCAAGTACGTGGCCGAAACGCTGATGTCCGCCCTGGAGGAATTGGAGCGTTTGTATACGCGACTGGCCGCCGACCCGGAATTCCAGCGCGAACTGGATCGGGATCTCAGTGTGTTCGTGGGCCGCCCTTCGCCATTGTATGAAGCCAGGCGCTGGGCCGAACAGCTCGGTGGTGCCCGTATCTTTTTGAAACGGGAAGATCTCAACCATACCGGGGCGCATAAGATCAACAACGCGGTGGGACAGGCACTGCTGGCGAGGCATATGGGCAAGACCCGCATCATCGCCGAAACCGGCGCCGGCCAGCACGGTGTCGCCGCCGCCACGGTGGCGGCCAGGCTGGGCCTGGAGTGCTGTGTCTACATGGGCGAAGAGGATGTACAGCGGCAGGCACTGAACGTCTATCGCATGAAACTGCTCGGGGCCGAGGTGCGGCCGGTCGGTTCCGGCACCCGCACCCTCAAGGATGCGATGAACGAGGCCATGCGGGACTGGGTCACCAATGTCGACGACACCCACTACCTGATCGGCACCGTGGCGGGGCCCCATCCGTACCCCAAACTGGTGCGCGATTTCCAGACCGTAATCGGCCGCGAAGCCCGGCAACAGTGTCTGGACCTCAGCGGTCGCCTGCCCAGCGCGCTGCTGGCCTGCGTGGGAGGCGGTTCCAATGCCATTGGCCTGTTTCACCCCTTTCTCGATGATCGGGAAGTCGCCATGTATGGCGTGGAGGCGGGCGGGCACGGATTGGACAGCGCTGACCATGCCGCGCCGCTGTGTGCCGGCAGTCCCGGTGTGTTACACGGCAATCGCACCTACCTGATGCAGGATGAGAATGGCCAGATTCTGCCAACCCACTCGGTGTCCGCGGGTCTGGACTATCCGGGAGTGGGGCCGGAACACGCCTGGCTCAAGGATCTCGGCAGGGTCCACTACGTCGCGGTGGATGATCGGCAGGCACTGGCGGCATTTGCCGATCTCAATACCTGTGAGGGCATCATGCCCGCCCTGGAGAGCAGTCATGCCCTGGCCTATGCGGCGCAACTGGCCCCCACCCTTGGCGCCGAAGAGATCCTGCTGGTCAATCTGTCGGGACGGGGTGACAAGGACATACACATTGTGGCCGCCAGCACGGGTATGGAGTTGGAACACCTGTGAGCCGCATCGAGGCCCGATTTCAGGCATTGCGCGACGGCGGCCGCAAGGCGTTGATTCCCTACATCGTCGCGGGAGATCCGCAGCCGCGCCTGACCGTGCCGCTGATGCACCGGTTGGTGGCGGCGGGGGCCGACCTGATCGAACTGGGTGTCCCCTTTTCCGACCCCATGGCGGAGGGACCCAGCATCCAACAGGGCCATGAGCGCGCCCTGTCCCAGGGGGTGAGCCTGGGCTCGGCCCTGGCCATGGTGGCCGAATTCAGAAAAGAGGACCGGCAGACCCCGGTGCTGCTGATGGGCTATTGCAATCCGCTGGAGCGCATGGGTTTTGCCGAGTTCGGCAGCGCCGCGGCGGACGCGGGACTGGATGGCCTGCTGACGGTGGATTTGCCACCCGAGGAGGGCGGGGCGCTGCAACGGCAGTTGCGTGCGGCTGGACTGGATACCATTTTTTTGGTGGCGCCGACCACGCCGCAGGCCCGTATCGAAGCCATCAGCCGGATCGCGACCGGTTTCCTCTACTACGTTTCCCTCAAGGGGGTAACCGGTGCCGGGCATCTGGATACCACCGAGGTTGTCGAGCGCCTGGCCTGCATCCGCCGCTGTTCGGAATTGCCCTGCGCGGTGGGCTTCGGTATCAAGGATGCACGTTCTGCCCGGGCCTGTGCCGCGGTCGCGGACGGTGTGGTAGTGGGCAGTGCCCTGGTGCAGTTGCTCGCCGATACTGCGGCAGGCGGCGGCAAAACCGAGCAGCTACTGGCCGCGGCGACTGGTCTGATTGCCAACATTCGCGCTGGAATTGACGCAGCGGATGTGGATCAATAGAAGTGGGCCAGACGGGAACACCGCATGAGTTGGTTTGACAAGATCCTGCCCACGGGAATCGGCAAGAATGAGCGCACCAGCACGGTGCCGGAGGGCTTGTGGAGAAAGTGTGTCAAATGCGATGCCGTTCTCTACCGTCCGGACCTGGAGCGCAATGGCGACGTCTGCCCGAAATGTGACCACCACTTGCGCATCGGCTCCCGTCGTCGCCTGGATTTATTTCTCGATAGCGCCAATCGGGAGGAGATATTTCCCGACCTGACGCCCATCGACCGGCTCAACTTCAAGGATGTCAAGCGCTATCGGGACCGCCTGACAACTGCGCAAAAGGCTACCGGGGAAAAGGACGCCCTGATCGCCATGAGTGGTGAACTCAAGGGCATACCGCTGTTGGCGGCGGCTTTCGAGTTCAATTTTCACGGTGGCTCCATGGGCTATGCGGTGGGCGAGAAATTTTCCCGCGTGGCGCAACAGGCATTGCAGGATAATCGCCCGTTGGTGTGTTTCTCGGCCTCCGGTGGCGCCCGTATGCAGGAAGCGCTGCTGTCGCTGATGCAGATGGCCAAAACCAGTGCCGTGCTGGAACGGCTCAAGGCGGCGGGCGTACCCTACATTTCGGTGTTGACCGACCCGGTCTACGGGGGCGTCTCGGCGAGCCTGGCGCTGCTGGGTGACATCAATCTGGCGGAGCCCGGTGTCCGCGCCGGTTTTGCCGGACCCAACATCATCGAACAAACCATCCGCCAGAAATTGCCCGAGGGCTTCCAGCGCAGTGAATTCCTGCTGGAACACGGTGCCATCGACATGATCGTGCATCGCAACGCGCTGCGCGATACCGTGGCCAGTCTGCTGGGCAAGTTGACCAGGAGACCGGCCACCGGCGCGTAACCGATGCCGGAATCCACCTCCGGGAGCGAGGATATTCTGACCCGGTGGCTGTCGCGACTGGAGCACCTGCACCCCAGGGAAATTGAACTCGGCCTGGAGCGCAGCCGGCTGGTGGCACAACGTCTCGGCTTGCTGCAGTTTGGCTGCCCGGTAGTAACGGTGGCCGGGACCAACGGCAAGGGCTCGACCATCTCGGTATTGGACGCCATATTGCGGCGTCGGGGCTGGCGCACCGCGGTCTATACCTCGCCGCATTTGCTCAGGTTCAACGAACGGGTGTGTGTCGCCGGTGAAATGGTCGGCGATGAAGTGTTGATCGGGAGTTTCGAGCGCATCGACGCGGCGCGAGGTGATACGCCGCTGACCTATTTCGAGTTTACCACGCTGGCGGCGCTGGATGTCTTTGCCGCTGCCGATGCCGACGTGCTGTTGCTGGAAGTAGGGTTGGGAGGGCGCCTCGACGCAGTCAACATCATCGACCCGCAGATTGCCATCGTCACCTCCATTGCCCTGGATCACGAGTCCTGGCTGGGACCGGACCGGGGTCGAATCGCCCTGGAAAAAGCGGGAATTCTGCGCCCCGGCATCGATTTTGTCTGCGCCGACATCGACCCCCCCGGGGAACTGTGCCAGCGTGCCCGGCAACTCCGCTGCCGCAATCATTTTGTAAGCGCTTCCGCCGCCCGCGAGTGGGATGCGGTCGGACCCCTGCGCGGGGACAACATCCTGGCGGCGCGGCGCGCCGCTACCCTGTTGGGGGTGGAGCTGGGGGCGGAAGAATTGCGCGAATTGCTGCTCGAACTCGAGCTGCCGGGCCGCCTGCAAAGCTTCGACCTGGAGGGTCTGGAGATTCTGCTGGATGTCGCCCACAATCCGGCCTCGGCGCAGAACCTGGCGGATCACCTGCGGTCGCGGCCGTTGGCGGGCCGGACCGCGGCCGTCTTCGCCGTACTTTCCGACAAGGATATCCATGCTATGATTCAGGCCGTTCAGGGCTTGGTGGATGAGTGGTTTGTGGCCGATTTGCCGAAAGTGCCGAGAGCGGCCAGGGCCCCTGAGGTGGCGGCCCTGTTGCGGCGATCCGGGGCGGAGCAGATCGGCACCAGCGACGATCCCGGCAGCGCCTACCGGCGTGCTCGCAGCGTCCTCGGAGACGCGGACCGGCTGCTGGCGTTTGGTTCGTTTTACACCGTGGCCGCGGTACTTCCCCTGGTTGAGAGGGACCTGAAACAAATTGGATGAGGTGCTGAAACAACGCTTGGTGGGGGCGCTGGTTTTGATTGGCCTCGGTGTGTTGCTGTGGTCCTGGGTTTTCCCCGATCCCGTGCAGCAGACCCTGGACCGGACCAGCCAGGTGCCCGCCATGCCCGAACTGGAGCAACGGCGGTATCCGTCACCCGAACCGGTTGTCGGCCTCGACCCGGCCGGTGACCGCTACGACGCCGTAATCGCCGAAGAGGCCAGGGCCCTTGAAAAAGTCGCCGAAGCCCAGGCTGGAGCAGCTGATTCGAACCAGGCCGGGGACGCCGGCACCACCGGCGCCGACCAACCCGCCCTGGATGAGCACGGTATCCCGGTGGCCTGGGTGTTGCAGGTGGTGTCGCTGAGCAACCGGGGCAAGGCCGAGGCGCTGGTCGAGGAACTGCTGGCCAAGGGTTTGAAGGCCTATTCCCGACCGCTGGTCCGCGGTGATCAGACCCTCTACAAGGTCTATGTGGGCCCCCGTTTCGAGTTGCAGGCAATGCAGGAAACCAAGGCGCTGATCGACCGGGAGTTGCAAGTGGACGCCAGCATCATGCGCTATGTTCCCTGAATTCGGTGGATTGGACTGGGCCATCCTGCTGATCATCGGTTTGTCCATGCTGCTCAGCTTGTCTCGCGGCTTCGTCAAGGAGGCCCTGTCCCTGGCTGCCTGGGTGTTGGGTTTCGTGATTGCCACCAGCTTTTCCGGTCAGCTTGCCCTATTGCTGGAAGATTCCATCGGCAACGCCGCATTGCGCCATTCTGTGAGCTACCTGATCCTGTTCGTGACCTCGCTGATGTTGTGTTCCCTGCTCGGCAACCTGCTGCGCCAGTTCGTGAGAATGACCGGGTTGGGTGTTCTGGACCGCTTGCTGGGTACCGCCTTCGGCTTTGCCCGCGGCGTGCTGGTGGTAGTGGTGCTGGCCTTTATCGCCCAGTCCATGCTACCCGTGGAAGAGCTGGCGGAGGACGCGGTATTGTTACCCGGGGTAATGCTGCTGGTACAATGGGCCGAGCAGAATTTTTCAATCCTGATGACCGAGCGCAACCTGATCTGAGCAGGTGGAGTGAAACGGCATGTGTGGTCTGATCGGTATTGTGGGAACGGCAAATGTCAACCAGGATCTCTACGATGCGTTGACGGTGCTGCAGCATCGCGGCCAGGATGCGGCCGGTATCATGACCTTTGCCGATGGCAATTTTCACCAGCGCAAAAGCGAAGGGCTGGTGCGCGACGTGTTCCGCCAGCACCACATGCAGCGCCTGATGGGCCATCTCGGTATCGGTCACGTCCGCTACCCCACTGCGGGCAGCTCCGGCCCGGCGCTGGCCCAGCCCTTTTATGTCAATTCTCCCTACGGTATCTGTCTGGCCCATAACGGCAACCTGACCAACTCGGAAGCCTTGACCCGGGAGTTGTTCCAGACCGACCTGCGGCATTTGAATACCGATTCCGACTCGGAACTGCTGCTGAACGTATTTGCCCACGAATTGCAGAAGTTGGGCAAGTTGCGGCCCACCCGGGAAGATGTGTTCCGGGCCGTGCGTGGCCTTCACCAGCGCTGCCAGGGTGGATATGCGGCGGTGGCCATGGTTGCCGATTACGGGATAGTGGGGATTCGCGATCCGCACGGCATCCGTCCACTGGTGGTGGGCAAGCGGGAAGTTGCGTCCGGCTCCGAATACATGCTGGCCTCGGAGAGCGTGGCTCTCGACGTCCTGGGCTTTACCATGCTCAAGGACGTCGCTGCCGGCGAAGCGGTGTACATCAGTTCCGACGGCCGGATTGACTTCAGGCAATGTGCGGACAGCCCCCGCGCCACGCCGTGCATCTTCGAGCACGTGTACTTCGCCCGCCCGGATTCCATCATCGACGGCATCTCGGTGTACAAGAGCCGCTTGCGCCAGGGCGAAAAACTGGCCAGAAAAGTGTTGGCGGAGCGCCCGGACCACGATATCGACGTAATCATTCCCATCCCCGATACCAGCCGCATCGCCGCCCAGGCCATGGCCGGTATCATGGGGGTCAAGTTCCGTGAAGGCCTGATGAAGAATCGCTACATCGGCCGCACCTTCATCATGCCCGGCCAGAATCAGCGCAAGAAATCGGTTCGCCAGAAATTGAATACGGTGCCCCTGGAATTTGCCGGCAAAAACGTGATGCTGGTGGACGATTCCATCGTCCGTGGCACCACCTGTCGGCAGATTATCGAGATGGCGCGGGAGGCGGGCGCCAACAAGGTGTATTTTGCTTCGGCGGCGCCGCCGGTGCGCTACCCCAATGTCTACGGCATCGATATGCCCTCGGCCCAGGAGTTGATCGCCCATGGGCGGGAGGTGGACGAAGTGCGCGAACTCATCGGTGCCGACTGGCTGATCTATCAGGACATGCAGGACCTGATCGATAGCTGTGCCGAGGGCAATCCGGAAATTACCGAATACGACTGCTCGGTATTCGACGGCCACTACGTGACGCTGGATGTCGACGACGACTACCTGGCCAGGGTAGATGCGCTGCGCAGTGATGCCAACCTCAGCCGTCTCGACAATGAGCAGCCTCAAGGTGCAGTGATCGGTCTGCACAACGAGGCTCTTTGACGGGCTTCCAACCGGTATGCTGCGACCATGACCAAAGATATTGACAGCGAAAACTCGAATCTCCACCCGGATACGCTGGCGGTGCGCGCCGGCCAGCGTCGTGGGCCTGAGGGCGAACACTCGGAGCCCATTTACCTGACCTCCAGTTACGTGTTTGACAGTGCCGCCGATGCGGCGGCACGCTTCTCGGGTGAACAGGATGGCAACGTCTATTCGCGCTATACCAATCCTACCGTGCGCATTTTTGAACAACGCATTGCCGCCCTGGAGCGGGGGGACGCCGCGGTGGCAACCTCCTCCGGCATGGCCGCCATCCTCAGTACCTGCATGGCCCTGTTGAAAGCCGGCGATCACGTTGTCTGCTCGCACAGCGTGTTCGGCACCACGACGGTGCTGTTCAACAAGTTCATGACCAAATTCGGGGTTGAAGTGAGCTTCGTTTCTCCGGTGGAAATGGAACAATGGCGCGCAGCCCTGCGCGACAACAGCGCCATGCTGTTTCTCGAAACGCCCTCCAACCCGCTCTGTGAAGTAGCCGATATCGCCGCCCTGGCGGCGTTGGCAAAGGAGCGGGGGGCACTGTTGGTGGTGGATAACTGTTTCTGTACTCCGGCCCTGCAGCAGCCACTGTTGTTGGGCGCGGACCTGGTGATTCACTCCGCCACCAAGTACCTGGACGGACAGGGTCGCTGCGTCGGTGGCGCGGTCATCGGCGCTGCACAGCACATGGAGGAGGTATTGGGGTTTCTTCGTTCCGCCGGCCCGACCATGAGCGCCTTCAACGCCTGGGTGTTCCTCAAGGGCCTGGAAACGCTGCACCTGCGCATGCAGGCGCACAGTGCCAATGCCATGGCACTGGCGCGCTGGTTGCAGGCCCGCCCGGAAGTGGAACGGGTATTTTACGCCGGGCTGGAAGACCACCCCGGTCACGATCTGGCCCGTGTCCAGCAGAGCGACTTCGGCGGGGTACTGTCATTTCAGCTGCACGGTACCCGGCAGCAGGCCTGGCGATTCATCGACGCCACCCAACTGGTCTCTCTGACGGCGAACCTGGGCGACGCCAAGACCACCATTGTGCATCCGGCCACCACCACCCACGGGCGCCTCAGCGATGCCGAACGGGCCGCGCAGGGGATTTCCCAAAATCTCATCCGGGTCGCTGCGGGGCTTGAGAACGTGGAGGACCTGAAGGCGGATCTGGAACTGGGTTTTGCGGCCCTCTAAGGTGCCTGTAACCAAAGCAGTTTAGATCGCATATTTCACCAGGGTTTGTAGCGAGGGTCTCGATGTCCTCACTGCGAACCTTGGGGAGATATGCGGGTCAGGCGCGCAACTCCTGAATTTCCACCGCCGCAATGCGTGCACCTTGTGCCGCATTGGTCTGAAATTCGGCGATCTGGTCAAAATTCATGTAGCGGTAGATTTCCCCGGCCCTGGCATTGAGGCTGGCGGCGTAGTGCAGGTATTCCTCGGTACTGGGCAGGCGCCCGAGGATGGCGCCCACGCAGGCCAGCTCGGCCGAGGTCAGATACACGTTGGCGCCATCTCCCAGGCGGTTGGGAAAGTTGCGGGTAGAGGTGGAGAGCACCGTGGAGTTGGCCGCCACCCGGGCCTGGTTGCCCATGCACAGGGAACAGCCCGGCATCTCGGTACGGGCTCCCACTCTTCCGAAAATATTATAGTAGCCCTCCTCCATCAACTGGTGTTCGTCCATCTTGGTGGGGGGTACGATCCACAGACGGGTGGAGAGGTCGCCGTCGTACTGTTCCAGCAGCTTTCCGGCGGCGCGGAAGTGACCGATATTGGTCATGCAGCTTCCGATGAAGACTTCATCCACCCGGTCACCGGCCACTTCGGACAGCAGCCTGGCATCATCCGGGTCATTGGGTGCGCACACGATCGGCTCGGTTATCTGGTTCAGGTCTATGTCCAGGGTGGCGGCGTAGCGGGCATCCGCATCGGCCTGCAGCAGCTCGGGTTCAGCCAGCCAGGCTTCCATCTTGCGGGCGCGGCGCTCCAGGGTGCGCACATCGCTGTAGCCGTCGGCGATCATGGAGCGCAGCAGCACGATATTGGACTTCAGGTAGGCGCTCACGGAAGCCTCGTCCAGGGCGATGGTACAGCCTGCCGCGGAGCGCTCGGCGGAGGCATCCGACAACTCGAAGGCCTGTTCCACCGTGAGGTCGCCCAGGCCCTCGATTTCCAGAATGCGGCCCGAAAAGATGTTCTTCTTGTCACTTTTGGCCACTGTCAGCAGACCCTGCTGAATGGCGTAGTAGGGAATGGCATGCACCAGGTCGCGCAGGGTGATGCCGGCCTGCAACTCGCCGGAGAAACGCACCAGCACGGATTCCGGCATATCCAGTGGCATCACCCCGGTGGCGGCGGCGAAGGCCACCAGGCCGGAACCCGCCGGGAAGGAAATGCCCATGGGGAAGCGGGTGTGGGAATCGCCACCAGTGCCCACCGTGTCCGGCAGCAGCATGCGGTTCAGCCAGGAGTGGATGATGCCATCTCCGGGACGCAGGGAGACCCCACCGCGGTTAATGATGAAATCGGGGAGGCTGTGCTGGGTATCGATATCCACCGGCTTGGGATAGGCCGCCGTATGGCAAAAGGACTGCATGGTCAGATCGGCGGAAAAACCCAGGCAGGCCAGGTCTTTCAATTCATCGCGGGTCATCGGCCCGGTGGTATCCTGTGAACCGACCGTGGTCATGCGCGGCTCGCAGTAGGCGCCCGGGCACACTCCCGCCAGGCCGCAGGCGCGCCCCACCATTTTCTGTGCCAGGGTGTAGCCCTCGCCGGTATTGCGCGGCTGTTCCGGTTGCCGAAACAGGGTGGACGGCGCCAACCCCAGCGACTCGCGGGCGCGGGCCGTAAGGCCGCGGCCAATGATCAGGTTGATGCGGCCACCGGCCTGGATTTCGTCGAGCAGAACCTCGGATTTGAGCTTGAATTCCGCCAGCAGCGACCCGTCCTGCGCCAGGATTCTGCCCTCCAGCGGGCGGATTTCCACGACGTCTCCCATTTGCAGCCGCTCTACCGGTGCCTCGAACACCAGGGCGCCGGCATCTTCCATGGTGTTGTAAAAGATTGGTGCCACCTTGCCGCCGATACAGATACCGCCCCCCTTCTTGTTGGGCACCCCGGGGATTTCCTGGCCAAAGAACCACAGCACCGAGTTGGTGGCAGATTTTCGGGACGATCCGGTGCCCAGCACGTCGCCGACGAAGGCCACCGGCAGACCGCTGGAGCGGACCGCCTCGATCTGTGCCAGCGGACCCGTGACCCCGGCCTGTTCCGGCTCCAGTCCGGTTCTGGGCATCTTGTACATGGCCAAAGCGTGGAGCGGGATATCGGGCCGGGACCAGGCGTCCGGGGCCGGGGACAGGTCATCGGTATTGGTCTCTCCGCTGACCTTGAACACCACCACCTCGATCGAAGTGGGAACTTTGGGCCGCCTGCTGAACCACTCCCCGTCAGCCCAGGACTGCAACACTTCGCTGGCCCTGGGGTTGCCGCTTCGGGCCAGTTCCTCGACATCGTGGAATGCCTCGAACATCAACAGGGTGTGCTTGAGTTCCGCCGCCGCCGAGTCACCGAGCCCGGGGTCTTCCAGCAGTGCGGTCAGGGTCTCGATGTTGTAGCCGCCGTGCATGTTGCCCAACAGCGATACCGCAATTTCCGCGTCGAGCAGCGGTGACTCGGCTTCTCCCCTGGCAATGGCGGAGAGAAAGCCCGCTTTGACATAAGCGGCTTCGTCCACTCCGGGAGGCACGCGGTTGGCGAGCAGGTCCAGCAGAAATTCCTCCTCGCCGGCGGGGGGGCTTTGCAGCAGTTCGATCAGCCCCGCAACCTGCTCGGCGCTGAGCGGTTTGGGAGGAATTCCCAATCGGGTGCGTTCCGATTCGTGTTGGCGATAGGCTTCGAGCACCGCACTACTCCCGGGGGGCAAAAAAGGAAGGCGGATTGTAGCCTATTGGCCCGGCGGTTGGCAGTTCATCCCGCCAATACCGTGCATTCCCGGAATCGATACCCTACACTTTCGACCATGAGCGAGGTGGTAGTTCGCACGGTGCAGACTCCCTGTATCGGAGTTTGCTCGACCGGAATCGGCGATCGGGTTTGCCGGGGGTGCAAGCGCTTTGCCCACGAGGTGATCCACTGGAATTCCTATACGGAAGAGCAGAAGGGCCTGATCGAACAGCGTCTGGCCGGTTTTTTGAGCCGCTGCGTACGAAACCGGCTGCGGGTCACTGACCGCAAGCGCCTGCGCGGTTGCCTGGATGCCCAGCAGATCGAATACCCCGCCCAGCGGGATGTCTATTGCTGGGCCTACTGCCTGCTCCGGGCCGCGGCCAGTCAGGTCGACAGCCCTGAAGCCTATGGTCTGCTGATAGTGCCCGAGTTTCGCCACATCCCCCTGCGGGAACTGCGGCTACTGATCGACGAGGATTTTTTTGTACTCTCCGATGCCTGGTATGAGCGCTACGTCGGCATCGCCGGATGAACGATATGTTGGCCAGGAGTCTGCGCCGAAGAAAAATCCGTCGTGAGGATGTGCGGCGTTCGCAACAGGATTATTTTCTACGGCGCAGACTCCTAGTCACACAGTTCCACCGATTCGATGAGCACCACATCCACCGGCACGTCCTGGTGTCCTCCGCTACTGTGGGTGGCTACCCCGCCGATCTTCTGGACCACCTCCATGCCCGCACTCACCCTGGCGAACACGGCGTAGCCCCAGCCCTCACCGCTGGGCGCACGGTGGTTCAGAAAATCGTTGTTTTTCAAATTGATGAAGAATTGTGCCGTGGCCGAATGCGGGTCCGAGGTGCGGGCCATGGCGACGGTGCCGAGCTCATTCCCGAGTCCATTGTCGGCCTCATTCCTGATGGGTTTGTCAACTTTTTTCTGCCTCATGCCGGAATCGAAACCACCGCCCTGAATCATGAAATCGTCGATGACCCGGTGAAAAATGGTGCCGTCGTAGAAGCCGTCCCGGGCATAGGCAATGAAGTTGGCACAGGTGCCGGGGGCCTCCTGCTGAAACAGTTCAAGGGAGATATCACCATGAGTGGTATGCAATATGATCATTCGGGTTCGTTCCGGTTTGTTGGGGGGCTGCATGATACTGGCTTTGGAAGGTTCTTGTCCCCCTTCCTGTATCCGGCGCACTTTGCGACCGTGACAAAGCCCGAAAGACGGGAATAACCCATTAATAAACATGAACTTTCTTATCCGCCGCTAGCGATATGCTGCAATATGCGGGATAATCCCCGGCCCTCCAGGCAGGCACCGCGTTGACACGATGACCGAGTTGCGAGCGGGCAACAACTTTTTGCAGTCCATCATCTCCTCCGACCTCGCCGCCGGTCGGGTGCGGGAGGTGGTTACCCGCTTCCCGCCGGAGCCCAACGGCTACCTTCATATCGGCCACATCAAATCGATCAGCGTCAATTTTGGTCTGGCACGACAGTTTGGCGGACGCTGCCATCTGCGCTTTGACGACACCAATCCGGAGCAGGAAAGTCAGGAGTACATCGAATCCATTCAGGAAAATGTGCGCTGGTTGGGCTATCAGTGGGACGGAGAGCCACGCTATGCCTCCGCCTATTTTCAGCAACTCTACGAATGGGCGGAGCACCTGGTGCGGCATCGAATGGCGTACGTATGCGACCTGTCACCCGAGCAGGCTCGCGAATACCGCGGCACCCTGACCAGCGCGGGCCGGGATTCCCCCTACCGGGAGCGTCCGGTGGAGGAAAATCTCGATTTGTTGCGACGCATGAGAGCGGGTGAATTTGCCGAGGGCAGTCGTGCCCTGCGGGCCAAAATCGACATGGCCTCACCCAACATGAACCTGCGCGACCCGGTCCTGTACCGGATTCGCAAGCTGGCTCACCATCAGACCGGCACCCGCTGGTGCATTTACCCATCCTACGATTACGCCCATGGTCAGGGGGATGCCATAGAAGGGGTAACGCATTCCATCTGTACCCTGGAGTTCGAAGATCATCGGCCCCTCTACGATTGGTTCCTCGACCAGTTGCCGGTAGCGAGCCGCCCGCGACAATACGAATTCGGCCGCCTCAACGTGAGTTATACGGTCACCAGCAAACGCAAGCTGAAACGGCTGGTGGATCTGGGTGTGGTGGCCGGTTGGGATGATCCGCGCATGCCGACGGTGGAGGGACTGCGGCGGCGCGGTTATACCCCGGCAGCGCTGCGCACGTTTTGCGAAATGGTGGGTACCACACGCAGCGACGGGGTAGTGGATGTCGCCATGCTGGAATACGCGATTCGCGATCACCTCAACCAGCATGTGCCGCGCGCCATGTGCGTGCTGAACCCCCTGCGGGTGCAGCTTGTCAATTACCAGGGGGAAGAACTGCTGACGGTGCCGGGCCACCCGTCGCGGGACGACCTGGGCGAGCGCGAACTGCCCTTCACCCGCGAGTTGTTTATCGATCGGGCGGATTTTCGAGAGCAGGCCAACAAGAAGTACAAGCGGCTGGTGCTGGGCAAGCGGGTCCGTCTGCGCCATGCCTACGTCATCGAGGCGGAGCAGGTGCTCAAGGATGATTCGGGAGAGGTGGTGGAATTGCGTTGCCGGGTAATCGAAGACAGCCTGGGAAAAGCCCCTGCCGACGGCATCAAGCCGCGGGGAGTCATCCACTGGGTCTCGGCCAGCGCCGGGGCGCGGGCCGAGCTGCGGCTCTACGAACGGCTGTTCAACCATCCGGCCCCCGACCGCGGGGAAGAGGATTTTACGGCGTACCTGAACCCCCATTCCCTGCAGGTCAAAACCGATTGTGTCATCGAACCCAGCCTGTTGCGGGCTGAGCCGGGGCAGAGTTTTCAGTTTGAGCGCGAAGCCTACTTCGTGGCCGACCGCCACGATCATCGGCCGGAGCGGCCGGTCTTCAACAAGACCATCGCCCTGCGCGAAAGCATGGAAGGCAGCCGGCAGTAAAATGGCGCTGCAGCTCTACAACACCTTGAGCGGTGCCAGGGAGCGGTTCGTCCCCATCCATCCCGAGCGGGTCACCCTGTATGTGTGCGGCCCCACGGTGTACAACCTCCCCCACATCGGCAACGCCCGCCCCGCGGTGGTGTTCGATACCCTGTTCCGCCTGTTGCAAACCCAGTTCCCGGAGGTGATATACGCCCGCAATATCACCGATATCGACGACAAGATCATCCAGGTAATGGCTGAAAGTGGCCGTACCCTGGAGGACATTACCGCGGAGTTTGCGGATGGATACCGCCGGGATATGGCTCGGCTCCAGGTCCTGCCACCCACCCTGGAGCCCCAGGCGACGAAGCACATGGCGGACATGATCGGGCTGATCGAGAAACTGCTCAAAAAGGGCCATGCCTACCAGTCACAGGACCACGTGCTGTTCGCCGTGCAATCCATGCCCGAGTACGGCCGATTGTCAGGGCGCTCGCTGGAGGACATGCAGGCCGGGGCGCGGGTGGAAGTCGCCGCCTACAAGCGCTATCCAGGGGACTTCGTGCTGTGGAAGCCCGCCGGCGAGGACGAGCCGGGTTGGGCCAGCCCCTGGGGCCGGGGCCGGCCCGGCTGGCACCTGGAGTGCTCGGCCATGGTGAAGGCCCACTTCGGCAACGACATCGATATTCATGGTGGTGGCCGCGACCTCATCTTTCCCCACCACGAAAACGAACTGGCGCAGAGCCGCTGCGCTCATGGGGGCACGTTTGTCAATTACTGGATGCACAACGCCTACCTGGATATCGACGGCGAGAAGATGTCCAAATCGCTGGACAATTTTCGCCTGGTCCGCGACCTGCTGGAGCACTATCCGGGCGAAGTGCTGCGCTTTGCCCTGTTGTCGGCCCACTATCGTTCAGCCCTGAATTTTTCCGTGGAATTGCTGGATAGCTCGCGGATGGCGCTGGATGGTCTGTATACCTGCCTGCGGGATGCGCGGGCGATTGAAGCGGAAAAGGAAATCGATTGGCAGCAGGAGGCGTTTTATGCCGGCCTCAACAACGACCTCAATACCCCGGTGGCGATTGCCGAACTGCACGCGCTGGCCAGGGGGCTGAACAGCGCCCCGGACCGGGAAAAACCCCGCTTCAAGGCCCGGCTGCTGGCCGCTGCCGATTTGCTGGGCCTGCTGCAGGAGGACCCGGACGCGTGGTTTCAGGCGGCTGCGGAGGGAGCCATCGGGGTCGAGGAAATAGAACAGCTCCTGGCGCGGCGCCAGCAGGCCAGGCGCGATGGGGACTTTGCGCGAGCGGACCGGATTCGGCAACAACTGGAGTCAAGGGGGGTGTTGCTGGAAGACAGGCGCTCGGGTACCCAGTGGCGGCGCGGGTAACTCCGCATCGTTCGGCACCGGGGTTAGAGCAGGCTCCTTTCGGCGGAGGTCACACTTTGCAGGATCAGCGTGTTGATGGTCATCGGGCCGACTCCGCCAGGCACCGGGGTGTAGGCCGCCACCCGCCCGGTGATGGCGGCAAGCTCGATGTCACCTACGCCGCCCGGGTGATAACCCGCATCGACCACCACGGCGCCGTCCCGGACCCATTCGCCCCGGATGAATTCCGGCTTGCCCACCGCGCCCACCAGTATTTCCGCCTGCCCGACCAACTCCGGCAGGTTGCGGGTGCGCGAATGACAAATGGTTACCGTGGCGTGTTGCTGCAACAGCATCATCGCCATGGGCTTGCCGAGGATGGGTGAACGCCCCACTACCACCGCGTGCTTGCCCTCGATGCCGATGCGGTGGTGGTGCAGGAGCCGCATGATGCCCTGAGGGGTGGCGCAGCCGTAGGCGGGCTCACCCATCGCCATGCGCCCGAAACCCAGGCAGGTCACCCCGTCCACGTCTTTTTCCGGGGCAATGGCGTCAAAGCAGGCGCGTTCGTCGATTTGCGGCGGGACCGGGTGCTGCAGAAGGATGCCGTGAACGTCCGGATTCCCGTTCAGTTTCCCGACCTGGTCCAGCAATTCCCCGGTGCTGGTGCTGTTGGGCAGTTCCAGCGCCAGCGATTCCATGCCTACCCGCCGACAGGCGTTGCCTTTCATCCTGACATAGGTGGCGGAGGCGGGGTCGTCGCCGACCAGGATGGTGGCCAGAATTGGAATTTTGCCACCGGATTTTTCCCGCAGCGCCACCACCCGTTGTGACAATTCCCGTTCCGATCGGGTTGCCAGAACCTTGCCATCCAGTACCAGTGCCGACATGTGTCGAGTATCCCCGTTGCGTTCGTACAAGGCCGACGATTATTGCATGAGCCCGTCAACCTAGAAAGAACACTCGACTACTTCACATTGACGGTCCAGGGGGCCGCGAGTATGATTCGCGCTCCTGACTTCGGGCCGGTCCGGAAACTGTCGGGGTATAGCGCAGCCTGGTAGCGCACCTGCTTTGGGAGCAGGATGTCGGGAGTTCGAATCTCTCTACCCCGACCAAAGTCAGTCCTTGCAGTGGTGGCCGTAGCTCATCAGGTAGAGCACCGGATTGTGGCTCCGGAGGTGGTGGGTTCGAGACCCATCGGCCACCCCAGTTTTTCTCAATGCCCCTGCGCCCGTAGCTCAGTTGGATAGAGCATCCGCCTTCTAAGCGGACGGTCCCGGGTTCGAATCCTGGCGGGCGCGCCATTTTTTTGGGGTCTGTACCGGAGACATTCTTTACAGATCATAGCGGAGACATAGTTTACACTTCCGGTACAAAAGGATTGGCGGCGGGTTCAACCCGGCCCTCTTCCTCGTCAAAGAATCCTGGGTCATAATCCGTACGGCTGACAAGCCAGTTGATAGTTACATGCAGAAAGCGTACCCGGTATGCAGTCGTCTATTGTAAAAGAGAGAATGACAATGGATAAATTCCAAATGGTGATTAATGGCAAGCCTGCTTTGGGTGCCTCTACGATGGATGTCATCAACCCTGCCACTGGCCAATCTTTTGCCAACTGTCCCGTGGCAAACGAGGAGCAGTTAAACGAAGCGGTGGCCGCCGCGAAGGCGGCATTTCCGGAATGGTCTGCGTTGGGCATCGAGGAGAGGCGCGAAAAATTGATGTCCGTTGCCAATGCCATTGAGGCGAAGACTGATGAGTTGGCGGCAATACTCACTGCCGAGCAGGGAAAGCCAATCAAGGACGCAGCGGAAGAAGTTCTCATGACGGCCATGATGATGAAGTTGTTGGCTGGCATTGATTTGCAGGAAAAGGTGCTGATGGAGGACGAGTCGGGCACCTATTTCGAGCACCATTCCCCACTGGGCGTAGTCGCTGCGATAGTTCCATGGAATCTGCCCCTGGCCCTGCTGGTAAACAAGATGGTGCCAGCCTTGATCACTGGCAATACGGTAGTGGCAAAGCCAGCGGCAACCACGCCATTGACGACTCTTCTGTTTGCTCTCGAGGCGAATGAGCACCTTCCTCCGGGTGTTTTCAATGTTATTACCGATCAGAACGATCTCGGTGCTGTGCTTACCAGCCATCCAGACGTCGCAAAAATCGCCTTCACAGGTTCAACGGTAACTGGCAAGAAAGTGATGGAGTCTGCGTCTCACAGTTTAAAACGGCTGACATTGGAGCTCGGCGGCAACGATGCGGCGATTGTGCTCGATGACGTGGAGCCAAAGGAAGTTGCAGCGAAACTTTATTCCGCGGCCATGTTTAATTGCGGGCAGGCCTGCCTCGCCGCAAAGCGGGCCTATGTGCATTCATCGATGTACGACGATGTCTGTGATGAACTGGCGCGATTGGCGGACAATACGGTAGTCGGTGACGGTAGCCAGCCCGAGACCCAGATGGGCCCCATACAGAACCGTATGCAATTCGACAGAGTGGTTGAGCTGCTCGAGTCGGCAAAAACCGACGGCACCATCATCGCCGGCGGTAATGCCATTGAGGGTCCAGGTTACTTTGTTCAACCCACGATTGTTCGCGACGTGGATGACAAAGCTCGAATCGTTAAAGAAGAGCAATTCGGTCCTATCCTGCCCGTCATTCGCTACGACGATCTCGACGATGCCATCGCTCAGGCAAACGATACGAATTATGGTCTGTCGGGTACGGTGTGGACCTCTGATTCCAGGCGAGGAATTGAAGTTGCCAAAAGGATCAATACGGGCACCTGCTGGGTAAACGCTCATATGGCGTTCCACCCGGCCGTTTCCATGGGCGGCGCCAAACAGTCGGGAATCGGTCGGGAACTCGGGGTCGAGGGGACGGAAGAGTACACACAGCGCCACCTTGTTTACATGGCCAAGTGAGGCCTCTGGAGTAATTGAGATTCAATTTGAAATTGAATAGCCGTACAGCGGCGCGAGCTGATCGGCCACGAGCCGGTCGAGTTCGGCAACCTGTCCGGCGTTGAAGTGGTCGCGGTAGCCCCCCACCTTGGCTTTGCGCACCTTGAATGAATCCGGGTTGTCCGGGTCCGGGGCCTTCATGCGGCTGCCGCTGTTGCTGAAATAGTCGCTGGCTTCCTTGGCCCGCATCTGCTCCAGGGAGGCGAATTCCACGCAGTCGTCTATCCATTCATCGCGCAGCGCGAGGCCCAGAAAATCGATGATCCGGACCATTTCCCCACGCGTGTCGGCGCGCAGGTCCTCGTAGCGGGTGAGGGCAAAGTCCTCTATGCTGGCGGCATCTTCGGCCCAGGCGTTCATGTAGTGAATGATGCTGGCGAGGCCCTGTTGGGGATGATTGGCAAATTCCCACAGGGAAACCTCGGAGCCGTGGGCGGGGTAGCGGTTGATGAGCTTCTTGCGCGGCCGCATCCGGTACCGCCATTGGAAAAACTGGGATACCACCACGTCCTGCGGACGCCTGGCCAGCAGCAGTGTTTTCTTGTGGTAATAATCCCGCTTGCTGTCCAGATTCCCGGTGTAGCCCCGCAGGTAGTTGTCGTGGGTGAACAACAGCCGGGGCGCCTCGGGCTGGAGTCGATGGAAATTGTCGAAGCGCAACAGCAGGTCATCGGCAATGCCAAAGTACAGTTGACAGTAGCGGGAGATCATCACCCGCAACCAGGTGCGGCCCGCCTTGCCGTAGGAAACCACTACCGCGTCGGCCCGGCCCAGTTGCCGGAATTCCCGGCGGCCCCGGTACCAGCGTTCCAGTTGGATGGACAATTCGGTGAAAGCGGGCAGCAAGGTGGGCGATTCTCGACGGCGGTGGGCCGGTAGTATACCGGCCAGTGCGGCAAGTGCGAGCAGCAGGTCGGGGAACCCCGTGCCCGTGGGCCGGGCAGAAGGTACACTAGGACGTACCAGACACCATCGGAGCGTGCGTTCATGTCCGACTTTTCCTTCGCCGCCACCAGCAACACCCTGTCCACCGCAAGCGGCGCCATTCACTATCACCAGGCGGGTAGTGGAGACGACCTGTTGATGATCCATGGTTCCGGGCCGGGAGTGAGTGGCTGGGCAAATTTTGAAGGCAACCTGCCGGTGTTCGCGGAGCATTTCCGTTGCCTGGTCATCGACCTGCCCGGCTATGGAAAGAGCGACCCGGTCGACGCCGATCCCATCGGCGGCTGCGTCGACGCCTGCCTCACCCTGTTGGATGAATTGGGTATCCAGCGCGCGCACCTGATCGGAAATTCCCTGGGCGCCATGGTCGCCTCCCAGATCGCCGCCCACCACGCCCAGCGAGTCGATCGACTGGTCAGTATCGGCGGGGTGGGCATGAACGTGTTTTCACCTTTTCCCGCCGAGGGCGTCAATCTGCTTACCGAGTTTGCGGAAGACCCCACCCGGGAGCGCATGACCAGTTGGCTGCGTTCGATGGTATTCGACCAGTCACTGGTTACCGAGGAGTTGATTGAGTCCCGGTATCGTCAGGCCATGGAACCGGCGACCCTGGCCACCACCAGGGAACTGTATTCCCGCGCCGCCATCGGCGCCATCGCAGAAATGACTCGCGGACCCACCGCCCACCTGCGAATTGCCCATCTGAGTTCCATTCAGGCCCCGACTCTGATCACTTGGGGGCGGGACGACCGGGTCACCCCACTGGATTCTGCCCTGGTGCCGATGCGCCTGATACCCAATGCGGAACTGCACGTATTCCCCAATTGCGGTCACTGGAACATGATTGAACGCAAGACGGAATTTGAAAGTGTGGTGAAGGCGTTTCTGCTGCGGGACTGATCGTGCCCAGGGACACGGAAGCGGCAGCCGGCGCCAGTGTATTGGTCACCGGCGGGGCTGGTTACATCGGCAGCCACGTGGTCCGGCAGCTGCAGGAGCGCGGCGAGTCGGTCGTCGTCCTCGACAACTTGAGCAACGGCAGCCGCGACGCCGTCGGGGGTGCGGAATTTTACCAGGGCGATGTGCGCGATGCCGCCCTGCTCGAATCGATCTTCCGCACCTGGAAGGTGTCCGCGGTCATGCATTTTGCGGCGGTCACGGTGGTCTCAGAATCGGTCGCCAATCCCGCAAAGTACTATCTGAATAACACCGTCGGCACGGCAAACCTTCTGCAATGTGCCGCTGCAGGCGAGGTGGAGCACTTCCTGTTTTCGTCCACGGCGGCCGTATACGGTGCACCGCCGGGCGGCGTGTGCCGCGAATCCACTGTGACCATGCCAATCAATCCCTATGGCCGGTCCAAGTTGATGTCCGAAGAAATGCTCAGGGATATTTCCCAGGTGTCCTCCATGGGCCACGTCATCCTGAGGTACTTCAACGTAGCCGGTGCGGATTCCAGCGGGAATCTCGGGCAGTGCGGGAAAGTTTCCACACACCTGTTCAAGGTTGCCTGCGAAGTGGCGGCAGGCAGCCGGGAGAGGCTGGAAATTTATGGTACCGACTATCCCACTGCGGACGGTACCTGTGTCAGGGATTACCTACACGTCGAGGACCTGGCATCCGCACACCTGGCGGCATTGCGCTATCTGCGGGAGGGTGGTGATTCCACCACCCTGAACTGCGGGTATGGAAGGGGGTTCAGCGTGCGGGAAGTCGTTGCGGCAGTGGAGCGGGCCGCCAATCGGCCCCTGCCGGTTGCAGAAGCGGCGAGACGCCCCGGCGACCCTCCGATCCTGGTCGCGGCACCGGAGCGCCTGTTGCGGGTGCTCGACTGGCAACCCGGTTTTGACGACCTCGAAACCATTGCCAGGTCCGCACTCGACTGGGAGCGTTCCCTGGGTTCGCGGCAATGAGGGAGGCACGCGAACTCCGGGCAGTGACTGGGGGAAATGCGATCAGCCGGCGGCGGTTTCCAGTTGGAAGATGGCCCGCAGCAGTTCGCGCCACTCGCGGTACTGGTCCTGCAGACTGCCCTTCAACTCCACCACCCTGCCCTCCAGCTCCAGTAGAGTCGGCTGGGCCTCATTGGCAAAACCCTCCGCCAGGCGCACGGATTCCTGCTCCTGTACCTTGGCCCACTTGAAATTCAGGTAGGAGCGTTTCATCGATTCGTAGCTGCCCTTGCGCGGTTGGCGCCGTTTGCTGGACGACAGGCGGTCTTCGTAGAGTCGTTGGTAGAGGGCCTGTTCGCGATGCAATTGCCGCCACAGGTCGTAGCTGGGGCCGAGTTGCTTGAAAAATCTGGCGTACAGGTCGTCGAGGGTATCCACGAAGAGGTATTCCTGCTCCCGCACTCGCAGCACCCGGGCCAGCATGGGATCGTCACGGGCCGGCAATCTGCGCAACGCGAAGCTCCCCTGCGCGGGCTGCTGCAGGTGGCCGGCGAATGCTTCCGGAGACAGCGTCCGGGCGTAGCGCAACAGGGCAATCTGCTCGATGTGTTCGACCTGACGCGAAGTGAGCTGGCGGGCGCTGGCCAGCAGGTCCTGGTTGATGCGCGCGTAGAGTTGCCGAAACGGCTGTTCCTGGCGCAGGGAACGGGATTCGTAGTCGGCCTCGGGGTCGATTTCGGAGTAGCTTTGCTCTATCCAGACGCGACCGCTGCTGTCAATCGCCCGCAGGGCCAATTGCAGACTGATGCCGTCGGAGTGGATGATGCGGCCGGTGATCAGCAGCTCGCTCGACTGGTCGGCTTCGGGCAGTACCCGCACTACGCCCCAGTGTCGGGACTCGACCATCAGGTCGCGCAGGGCAAAGGGCAGGTAACGGGCCTCCAATTCGCGAATGTGCGGGAATATGCCGAGTTTCCTGTTTTCGACGGGGTCCTCCGGCAGCCCCGGGTCGAACAGAGCCAGGTTGACGTCCAGCCCTTGCGTATCCGCCGCGGTAGCGACTGTTGTCAAGGCGGCGATCAGGCATAGTCCCAGCCCGGGCAGCAGGTGACGCATCAGAAATCGGAGCGGCTGCAGACGTTGCCGCGGCTGAGCGTGTATTCACACTGGTAGCCCAGTGGCAGCGGCTCAAAGCGGGAATAGAAGCGGTTGAGGGTAAAGCTGCGGTTGCGGCCACGGGAAACGGTGGTGGCGATATGCAACTTCTGACTATCGGGCGCCAGGCTCAGGCGGTGGTCGATGAGAGTTCCCTCCGGCAGGTCTACTTTGAAAACCAGCTGGTTGGCATCCCAGCCGCACAACTCGTTGCCCAATGCCGCGTTGACCGGGCGTGGGGTATCCCCCTGAAAGTTGCAGTGCAAGCTGAAAGTATCTTCTCTTTCGACCAGGATTTCGCTGGCGCTTTGCTCGATTTCCAGCACCTGGGAGGTGGTGATGAAATCGGCCAGACGGGCCAGGGGAATGATCGCGGCCATGGCATCCGACAACTCGCGGGAGGCCTCCTGGGCCATCCTGCTGTTGCTCATTTCCAGCCTGGAAGCGCGCCAGTTGCGCTCCGCCTGACGCAGCATCTCCTGGTGTGCCCTGCGCACCCGCTGCTGCAGGTTGTCACTGCGGCGATAGTCCAGTTCCCAGGAACCGCTGAAGTCAACCGCCTCGCTGCGGGACGCTGCGGCTTCGCTGCCGGGAGATTCGACCGGGGGCGGAACTGGTTGTGGAGCAGCGCAGGCGGCGCAAAGTGCCAGCGCGAGGTACGGCCAGGGCTTTGATAACTGCGTTTTCATGTGGCGGCTAAGAGTACCCCAGGCGGAGCCCTCCTTGTAACCCGCTTTTCGTAACCTGCTGTTTCACCAGTTTACCCTGCTCTGGTAGAATTTTTCCCTTTTTGCGGTGGCGCCCCCATGAGTCTGGCAAATCGAGTACTGGCGGTAAATGACGACCTTCCCATACGCACCGAGCAGCCGGTGCACAGCGGTAAAGTGCGCTCGGTGTACTGGCTGACCGCGGCGGACAGTCAAAGACTGATCGCTGAACGCGGGTACCCTGTGGCGGCGGACGCGCCACTGGCCATCATGGTAATTTCCGATCGCATCTCCGCATTTGAATGTATCTGGCATGGAGAGGGCGGGATGCACGGGGTCCCGGGCAAGGGGGCCGCGTTGAACGCCATCTCCAACCACTGGTTTGGCCTGTTTCGCGAGCGCGGGCTGGCGGATTCCCACATTCTCGAAATACCCCACCCGCTGGTCTGGATCGTGCGCAAGGCGCGGCCATTGATGATTGAAGCCATCGCCCGCCAGTACATCACCGGCTCCATGTGGCGGGCCTATGCGCGGGGTGAACGGGAATTCTGCGGAATGCAACTGCCTGACGACCTGCAGCGCGATCAGCGCCTGCCCGAGTTGCTGATAACGCCCTCATCAAAAGGAGTGCTCGTGGGCATACCCGGTGTGCCCGAGGTGGATGACGTCAATATCAGCCGCGGCGACATGGAAAGGCACCCCGACGCCTTTCACTTTGCCAGTGTCGCCGACATCGATCGCTACGAGAGCCTGCTGCGACAGGGCTTTGCCGTCATCAGTGAGGAGTTGGCCGGGCTCGACCAGATCTTTGTCGATACCAAGTTCGAGTTCGGCTATGTCAGTGACGCAGACGGAGGCGAACAACTGATTTACATGGACGAGGTGGGTACGCCGGATTCATCGCGTATCTGGGATGGTCCGTCCTATCGGCAGGGGCGGGTAGTGGAGAATTCCAAGGAACAGTTTCGCCAGTTGTTGCTCGACTTTTTCCCCGACCCGGATATTCTCACCAACAAGGCGCGCATGGACGAGCGCCCGGCACTGGCCCGGGACCATGCGCTGCCGACCGAAATCATGATGCAGACCTCCGACACGTATCGCACACTGGCGGAAAAAATCACCGGCACCAGCCTGCAACTCTCCGAACATCCCAAGGCGGAGATCGTGCAGATTCTCAGTGATCGCTACGGCTTGATCCAATAGTGACCTGGCGGGTCAAACCGCGAGCTTTTCCAGCAGGGTTTCCTGGACGGAGCGGCGCTTTTGCCTGGGGTCTGGTTTGTTCAACTGGTAGCGACCGTCCGCGCAAAGCTGCCAACTCTGGCAGTTGTCATTGAAGAACAGATCCAGTTCCCGCTTGACCCGGTTGGCCAGCTTGTCGGCAACGATGGGAAAGCACACCTCTACCCGGTTCAGCAGATTGCGCTCCATCCAATCGGCGCTGGAACAATAGACCTGGGGCGTGGCGTTGCGGAAGTAGTAGACGCGTGAGTGCTCGAGAAAACGCCCGACGACGGAAACTACGCGAATGTTGTCGGACACGCCGGGAACTCCGGGACGCAGGCAGCACATGCCACGCACCACCAGATCGATCCTGACGCCGGCCTGGGAGGCGCGATACAGGGCCTTGATGACCCGATGTTCGGTGAGCCCGTTCACCTTGGCGGTTATCTGTCCCTCTTTGCCTGCCAGCGCCGCTTCTGCCTCCGCATCGATCATTTGCAGCAGTTGTTTGTGCAGGGTAAACGGGGCGTGCAGCAGTTTGCTGAGTTTGACCGCCTTGCCCATTCCGGTGAGTTGCTGGAACACCTTGACCACATCGGTACACACCTCCGGGTCGGCGGTCAGCAAACTGTAGTCGGTGTATATGCGGGCATTGCGCGGGTGGTAATTGCCGGTACTGAGGTGGGCGTAGCGCACCAGGTCGCGACCCTCGCGGCGGATCACCAGCATCGCCTTGGCGTGAGTCTTGTGACCCACCACCCCGTACAACACCAGGGCCCCTGCCTCTTGCAGAATGCCGGCGAAGTTCAAATTTTCCTCTTCATCGAAACGGGCGCGCAGTTCGATTACCACGGTGACCTCTTTGCCGTTGCGGGCGGCCTCGGCCAACAGTTCCACCATTTCAGAGGCTTCGCCGGTGCGGTAGAGGGTCTGCTTGATGACCACCACCTGCGGATCCCTGGCGGCCTGCCGCAACAGGTCGATCACCGGGGCGAAACTCTGGTAGGGATGCAGCAACAGATGATCCTCGCGGCGCAGGGTCTCGAAGATTGTAGTGGCCTCCTTGAGAGGTTTGGGCAGGGCCGGGGTGAACACCGGATAGCACAGGTCGGGTCGGTTCAGGTGGTCGATCATGACGCTCAGGCGTTGCAGATTGACCGGACCATCGATGCAAAACAGTTCGTCCTCGGACAGATTGAAGCGCTGCAGCAAATAGTTGCACAGGTGGGCCGGACAGCGACTGGATATCTCCAGCTTCACGGCGTCCCCGAAACGGCGCAGGTGCAACTCGCCACGCAGGGCCAGGGCGATATCCTCGACCTCATCGGTGTTGACCTCAAGGTCGGCGTTGCGGGTCGCGCGGAACGGGTGGCATTCGTTCACTTTCATGCCCTGGAAAAATTCCCCGGCATGGGCGGTGATGATTTCCGATAGCAGTACAAAGTTGGAGCCATTCTCACAGAGGTCCTCAGGTACCGGCAACAGGCGCGGCAGTGAGCGCGGAGCCGGTACGATGGCCATACCACTTTCGCGCCCAAAGGCGTCCTTGCCCTCCAGGGAGAGAATGAAGTTGAGGCTCTTGTTGACCAATCGGGGGAAGGGGTGGGCCGGGTCCAGCCCCAGTGGGCTGACCAGCGGCATGACCTCGCTGCGGAAGTAGCGCCGCACCCAGTTGGCCTGCTGCTCGGTCCAGTCCTCCGCGCCGAGAAAGCGGATGTCCTGTTGCCGCAATTGTGGGAGCAGTACGGTATTGAGAATCTCGTACTGCCGGTCGTAGGCCTGGTGACATTGCAGATTGATCTGGCGCAATACTTCCTGGGCCGGCAGTCCATCGCGGCCCGGAATCTCCCGGTCCAGCGCCACCTGGCGATGCAGTTCCGCCACCCGGATCTCGTAGAACTCATCCATGTTGGCACTGAATATCAGCAGGAAGCGCAGGCGTTCGATCAGGGGGATGGTTTCGTCCAGGGATTGGGCGAGTACCCGCAGGTTGAATTGCAGATGACTGAGATTGTCGTTGATATAGAGCACCGGATTGGTCAACTGCGGTGGTTCCGCAGGGGGCTCCCAGGTGGATTGCGCCTCTACCAGCTCATCGGCCGCGATCTCGGTGTAGTCCAGGCTGGTATCGAGGGGCTCTTCCATTTCCATGCTAAACCTCATCTGCAACTTCCGGGGTCGGGCCGGGCCGACACCGCCGACCGCCCCGCCGGCTCTTCGGCGAACTGTTGCATTGTCGGTTTCTTCTTGTCACTGTAGGCGAGACCGCGAGTACCGACGCGCTACCGAGAGTGCCGTATGAACGGGGCGCAGCGCAATAGTACCACTAGTCAGGCCCTGTGGCAGGCGTTGCAGGAACGCCGCTGGTGGGCCAGGCAATCAACGGGGTGTGGAGCGAAATGGCAATCAGCAGCATAGCCGACCTGATCGAGGACATTCGCCTGGGCAGGATGGTCATCCTCATGGATGACGAAGATCGGGAGAATGAAGGCGACCTGATCATCGCCGCCGAGGCGGTGACCGCGGAAACCATCAACTTCTATTGCAGCGAGGCCTGCGGCCTGATCTGTCTGACCATCACTGCGGAACAGGCCCAGCGCCTGCAGTTGCCGCTGATGGTTCGCGATAATCGCTCCCAGCACGAGACCAATTTCACGGTCTCCATCGACGCTGCCCGCAAACTCGGCCCCGGCATCAGTTCCGTGCAGCGGGCCAACACCGTGCTCACCGCGGTGGCCGCCGATGTGCGACCGCAGGACATCGTTCAACCCGGGCACATTTTCCCCCTGGTGGCCAAACCGGGGGGGGTGCTGCGCCGCGCCGGCCACACCGAAGCGGGCTGCGATCTGGCGACGATGGCAGGCTTCTCGCCGGCCGCCCTGATCGTCGAAATCATGAACCAGGACGGCAGCATGGCGCGCAGACCCGAATTGGAGGCCTTCGCCGAAAAGCACGGGATCCGCATCGGCACCATCGCGGACCTGATCGCCTATCGGGCCATGCACGAACAATTCGTGGAATTGAAAGACCGCAAAAAAATCGCCACCGATTTCGGCGAATTCAAGTTGCACACTTTTCTCGATCTGCTGGACGACCGCCTGCATTACGCCCTGACGGTGGGGCGCATCCGCGCCACCGAGCCCACCCTGGTCAGGGTGCAAACCGTCAGCACCCTGCGCGACCTGCTGGGTACGGTATTGCCTGAACGCCACCATGGCTGGTCGTCCCGGCGCGCCATGCAGCGCATCGCCGAGGAGGGCAAGGGCGTGGTGGTGTTGCTCAACCAGGAGCAGAGTACGGCTCAGCAACTGCAGGAGATACTGCAGTTCCCACGGCTGCCGCAGACTGCCAGCGGTGCCCGTGACGGCACCCAGATCTATCGCCTGATCGGCACCGGCTCGCAGATTGTCAAACAGTTGGGCATCGGCAAGATGCGCCTGATGTCGGCCCCCACCCGTTTCAATGCCCTGTCGGGCTTCGAACTCGAAGTTACGGAATTCGTCGAAAGTTGAGTCTTGCGCGGCGAATGCGCGGGTCAGTCCTGCCACTGGCAGATATGCTTGGCAGCCTGGTAACCAAAGGTCATGGCCGGGCCCAGGGTCGAGCCCGGGCCCGGGTAATTCGGCAACAGCGGAGCACTGCAATTGCCGATCGCGTAGAGACCGGGAATCACTTCGCCATTTTCGTGCACTACCTCGGCGTTGGTGGTGACCACCATCCCTCCCTGGGTGCCGAAATCACCGGGGTCTATTCTCATGGCATAGAATGGCGCCTCGGTCAGTGGCGCGAGGCAGGGGTTGGGTTCCACCCTGGGGTCGCCGTAGTAGCGATCGTAGAGCGCATCGCCACGTTGCAACTCCAGGTCCCGGCCGCTGCGGGCGTAGCCGTTGAAACGCTCGACGGTCGCCTCCAGACCATCGGCATCGATGCCCACCTCGACGGCCAGTTCGCGCAGGCTGTTGGCTTTGGCCAGAAATCCCTGTTGCCGGAAGCGCCTGGGCAGCGCCCAATCGGGCCGCAGCCTGCTGTTGTACAGGGGGCCGACAATGTACCTGGCGCGGAATTTGGCATCGAAGATATGCCAACTGGGGACACAGGGGTTCTCGGCGGAATGCTGGGCAAACGTTTCCAGGGTGAAGCTCATGTAGTTCTGCGACTCGTTGCTGAAACGGACCCCGGCGCGATTGACCACGATGGAACCGGGGTAGGACTTCTCCATGATGCTGAGGCGCGGGATGGTCTCCCCCGGTACCGAAATGGTATTGACCCACCAGGCGCAATCGAGCCTGTGCATGCGTGCCCCCAGCCGGATTCCCTCCCGGATGGCGTCCCCGGTATTCTCCTTGACCGCGGCGCTCCAGTCGCGATTGGTGGGGTGGGGCAGATAGCGTTCACGCATTTCCTGGTTGTGTTCGAATCCTCCTGCAGCCAGCACCACGGCCCGCCGGGCCCGCACCCGCAGGGTTTTGCCCGCGCGTGTGATCAAGGCGCCCTGGACCGCACCCTCGGCATCGGTGAGCAGAGACTGCAGGGGAGCATCCAGCCACAGCGGCATGTTCCGCTCCAGCATGGAGAGACGCAGTCGCGCCACACCCGCACAGCCGGTGGTCAAACGGCGGGCATAGCGATCGCCGAACAGACGCCAGGGAATATCGAGCAGGTAGCCGGCAACCATTCCGGCAGCCGCCCTGAACCAGCCCGGCAATTGTGCCATGAGCAGGGCCGCTTCCACCTGGGTGATGCCGATCACGCCACCGAGGTGCATCATCGGGTGGCTGCGACGCAGCAATCGAAATTCCCGGCCCAGTTCGCTGGCCGCAATGGGTTCCGGTTCCATCGAGCGATGACCGGGCATGGAACCTTCCAGGTCTGTGTAATAGTCGGGATAATGCGCCAGCGTGACGTAGCGAACCCGCGTCCGTCGATGCAGAAAATCCACCATTTTGGGTGCGTTTTGCAGATAACAATCCACCAGGTGCTCCGGCACCTGCCCCTCCGGCAGGCAGTTGGACAGGTAGGTTTTGGCCTTGGCCAGGGAATCCTCGGCACCAGCGGCCATGGCGTAGCGGTTGCAGGGCACCCAGACCCCACCACCGGACACCGCGCTGGTGCCTCCAATCAGCTTTGATTTCTCGATCACCAATACATCGGTGACTCCCATTTCGTGACAACACAGGGCGGCGGTGAGACCACCGTTGCCGGAGCCGACTACCAGGACGTCCACGTCGTGGTCCCATTGCGCTGCATCGTTCATCGTCGATGTTTCCGGTCATTGGAGAGTGGGTGAACATAGTAGCCCCACCGGAAAATTTCGCCAGTGTTCTGCCGCGAACACCAGTAATTCCCTCAAACAGGGCTGATAGCGGGCAAAAAGCGGGCTGTTCGCCGGACTCCGGTCGGCTTCATGATCTTCGTCAGTTGCCGATGCGGCCACTGAACAACTTGCCGCGCACATTGCGGCGATATTGAGCCGGGGTAAGGCCCAGGTGCCGTTTGAACAGGCTGGTGAAGTAGCTGGTATCGTGCAGGCCCACTTGCCAGGCCACTTCACCTACGGACAGGTTGGCGGTGCTCAGCAACTCCCGGGCGTTGGCGATGCGCCGGGCCTGCAGGTAGGCCAGGGGCGATTTTCCGGTGGCCTGCTTGAAGCGCCTGGCCAGAGTGCTGCCGGCGCAATCCATCTCCCTGGCCAGTTCCGCGATGGTGACGGAACGGTGCAGATTGGATTGCAACCACTGCTGGGCGTCGAGCACCAGTTCGTCGTGATGCAAACTGTCATCACTGGACTGGAAGGCATGGGCCTGGAAGGGGCGGCGGATCTCCGGTGAGAACTGGTTTTCCACCGCGCGGGCGATGTGTTCACCGAACCAGAGTCCGGCGATGTGAATCACCAGGTCGGCGATGGAGTTGACGCTGCCGGCGCAATACAGGGTACCGGCCTGGGTTATCAGGTGGCGGCGTTTGAGAATGATCGCCGGGTAGCGTGCCTGAAATTCACTGAAATAGTTCCAGTGCGTGGTGGCGGCCTGGCCGTCCAGCAGGCCCGCCTCGGCCATGAAGCAACTGCCTGTCCCTGCGCTGCATATCAGGGTGCCCTGTCGATGCAGATGGCGCAGCAGTGGTAGCCATTCCCGCTGCTGTCGCAATACCGGAAGCGGATTGCGCCACAGTGCCGGCAACAGCAACAGGTCGCAGCGGTCTATCTCTTCCAATGTCAGGTCGGGACTGAGTTTCAGGCCCCCGACGCTGGACACGGTTTCGGTGGTTTGCGCTGCGAAGCGAAAGTTGATCTGTTGCTGAGCCCGTTGGTCGACACTGGCGGCCTGGCTGGCGGCGCGCAGCACGTCCATGGGCAGTGCCAGGCTGGTAGCCAGCATGCGTGGATAGAGGGCGAGGATGACTTGCTTCACATGCTAAGAATACAATATGAAATGAGCGAAATGCCATAGTTTTGCCGGCAACGACTCCCTACAATACGACGCCACCAACTAACCGGGAGCAACAGTCCTTTGCGCTTACCCGTCATCGTCGGCTTCGGCGGCATCAACGCCGCCGGCCGCAGTTCGCGGCACCACTCCTATCGGCGCATGGTGATAGACGCCCTGTCTCCGGAGGCGGCGGACCATACCTGGGCCAGTCTGGCGGCATTGATGGGCATCGCCTGGGATGGAAGCGACGCGACCCGGCAGCAGCTAACCCTCGGCACACTGGTGCGCCGCATCGAGCCATCCTGGTTTGACGTCGACCAGGTACCCTGGAATCAACCGGTGGAGGCAGAGGCCGGGGCGCAGCCGATCAGCTTCAACCTGGCCACCAAATGGCTGCCGCGAAAGCTGCCGGCGAGTTGGCGGGTGACTCCCATGAGTGTATCGACGGTGCGGGTGGAGGTGGACCAGAGCCTGTCGTTCCTGCTGCCCGATACCCTCGAGGGTCCGGTCAAGGTCGCGGGCCAGTTGCCCAGCGGTTTTGACCCCGGTGCGCTCTATCCTTCCCGCAACCATCCGCGAGGGCTGCAAATGACCATCTATGCGGCCTCCGATATGCTGGCCAATACCGGTGTCAGTTGGCAGACCCTGAGCCACGCCGTTCCGCCCGACCAGGTCTCCGTCTACGTGGGTAGCGGCATGAGTCAATTGGATGCCAATGCCAACGGCGGCATGATCAAGGCCCGCGCCAACGGGCGCCGGGTCACTTCCAAGTACTGTCCGTTCGGCTTTGCCGAAATGCCCGCGGATTTCATCAACGCCTACGTGCTGGGCAGTATGGGAACTACCGGAACCAGCATGGGCGCCTGCGCGTCATTCCTCTACAACCTGCGCTCGGCGGTCGGCGACATCCAGAGTGGGCGCAGCCGCCTGGCCCTGGTTGGCAGTGCCGAGGCGCCGGTGGTGGCGGAAGTCATGGAGGGCTACGCCGCCATGGGGGCGCTGGCCAACGACAAGGGCTTGCGTAAATTGGACGGATTGCGCCAGGACCAGGCGCCGGACTACCGCCGCGCCTGCCGCCCCTTCGGCGACAATTGTGGCTTTACCATTGCCGAATCGGCACAGTGTGTGTTGTTGTGCGATGACCAGTTGGCGGTGGAGCTGGGCCTGTCGATTCATGGGGCGGTCACCGATGTGTTCATCAATGCCGATGGGCACAAGAAATCAATTTCCTCACCGGGGGTGGGCAACTACATCACCATGGCCAAGGCGACAGCCGCGGCCCGCGCCCTGCTGGGAGTTGCGGATTTGCGCAGCGGCGGACTGGTACAGGCCCATGGTACCGGCACGCCGCAAAATCGGGTGACCGAATCGCATATTCTCAACTCGGTGGCGCAGGCAAACGGCATCACCGACTGGCCGGTGGTGGCGGTGAAGTCCCATTTGGGTCACTCGATCGGCGCGGCGGCGGCCGACCAACTGGTGAATACCCTGGGTATCTGGCAACACGCCATCCTGCCGGGTATCACCACCGTGGAAGAACTGGCGGCGGATGTGCATAGCAGTCATTTGCAGTTTGTCACCAGCCACCAGCAGGTCGACCCGGCGCTACAGCGGTACGCCATCATCAACGCCAAGGGCTTTGGCGGCAATAACGCCTCGGCCACGGTGCTGGCGCCGGGTATTACCGGAAAGCTGCTGCGGCGGCGGCACGGTGAGGCCGCCATGGCGCAATGGCAGCAGCGCAACGAGGCGGTGCAGGAACAGCTCGAACTGTATGATCGACGCGCCTGTAGCGGACCAACCCAACTGGTCTATCATTTCGACCACCAGGTATTGGACGAGCAACACGTGAGTCTGAGCCACGATCGCCTGCGCATCGGCGAGTTGGCATTCGATCTGGACCTGTCCAGCCCCTACGAGGATATGTTGTGAGCTGTGAGAGTTGCGGGTGACCCGGCCCGCCGACGCGTCCGTGAAAAAAGATGTGCTGAGGCAACTGCAACTGCGCAATTCGGCCCCGCGTCTGTGCGGACCGGCGCCCGATGAACAGGCGCGACGGGAAATGTTCCGGGCGGCATTGCGCGCCCCGGATCACGCCTGGCTGCAACCCTGGCGTTTCGTGGTGGTGGAAGACCAGGGGCTGCGGGAACTGGGCAAGGTATTCGAGTTGGCCCTGCTGGACAGCGACCCCGAGGCCCCTTTGGCGGCGCGCCGCAAGGCCCGGCACAAAGCACTGCGAGCTCCGCTGCTGGTGACCGTGGTGTGTGCACTTACCGAGCATCCCAAGGTGCCCCGGGAGGAGCAGCTCATTTCCGCCGGTTGCGCCGCGTACGCCATGTTGCTGGCGGCGGAGGCACAGGGCTATGCAGGTATCTGGCGTACCGGCAGTTTTGCCCGCAACCCCCGGGTGACCGCTGCCCTGGGTTTGCAGGACCACGAAGAAATCGTGGGATTCCTGTATTTTGGCAGCCGTGACGGGGCTGCCAAGTCGCTGCCGGATAGAGAACCGGGCCGCTACGTGCGCCACTGGAATCGACCGGGCAGTTGACGCAATATGCCGGCCCGTCTCCGTCCGCTGTGTTGAAACTGCTGAAGCGTCCCTGGCTGCACTTTCTGCTGCTCGGCAGTTGCCTGTTCCTGTTGCTGCGTTGGCTGAACCCGCCGGCCCTGCCGGTGGTGGGGCCTTTGGCGCCGGCCCGGATTGAAAACCTGCAACGCCAGTGGTACGGCATCGCCGGACGGGCCGTAGACCCGCCGCAACTGGAAAGACTGGTGCGTGCCGAATTGGACCGGGATATGCTGTTTCAGGAAGCACTGCGCCTGGAAATACACCGCTATGATGCCGTGGTGCGTCAGCGGCTGATCAGAAACATGCGTTTTCTGCGCATGGGTGAGGACAGAACCGACCAGGAGTTGTATCGGGATGCCCTGCGCATGGAACTGCACCTGGGTGACGAAGTGGTGAAGCGGCGTCTGATCCAGGCCATGGAGCAGCTACTGACTGCGGGTAGTGTCATTCCCCGGCCCACTGAGGAGGACCTTCAACGGCGTTTCGAGGAGCAGGCCGCGGCCCTGCGCCACCCTCCCCGCTACAGTTTTGAGCACGTCTACCTCAACTGGGACCGCGCCCACGAGGCGGCTGCCCTGCTCGAACAGATACGGGCCCGGCAATGGAACGCGCCACGGGCCCGGCAACAGGGTTCCCCCTTTCTGCCGGGCTACCGCTTCAACTCCCTCAGTCCACAACAGGTGGCCCGCTATTTCGGCGCCGATTTCGTGAATGGTCTGCAACAATCGCAGCCCAGGGCGCAGACCTGGCTGGGTCCGGTGCGTTCCACCTATGGCCTGCACCTGGTGTGGATGGAAGAGGTCGAAGCGGCGCGGGATGCCCTTCTGGAAGAAGTGCGGGAGCAACTGGAGCGGGAGATGTTGCTGGAACGCCGGCAACTGGCGCTGCGCTCTGCCATCGACCGGCTCAGACAGCACTACCAGGTGGTATTGTGAGCCCGTTCCCACGACGGTTGTTGCTGGTGCTGCCCCTGCTGTTGTTGGCCGCGGAAGTGCAGGCCCACCGCTTTGCGCCCTCGCTGTTGCATTTGTTTGAAATCGCGGACCGGCAATACAGCGTAGTCTGGAAAACTCCGGCGCAGGCCAGTTCCCCGGTGCCACTGCGACCTGTATTCCCCGACCACTGCGCGGCCCTGGAAGGCGGCGCCGGCGAGTTGGAGGGCACTGGCCTGGTCCGGCAATGGCGCATGCACTGCGCCTCGGGTCTGGTGGGCTCTGCGGTGGCGGTGCGCGGCCTGGCGGAAAATCAGTCCTCGGTGCTGTTTTCCCTGGAAAATCTGGACGGCAGTTTCCACCAGGCGCTGCTCAGTGAAGGGCAGAGCGAGTTCACCGTGCCTGCCGAACCCAGCGCGGTCACCGTAATCAGGGAGTACACCTGGTTGGGCATGAGCCACATCTGGGGCGGCTTTGATCACCTGTTATTCGTCTTTGGCCTGCTGCTGCTGGTGGGCGGTGGCACGCGACTGGTCTGGACCATCACCTCGTTCACAATCGGGCACTCGATTACCCTGTCTCTGGTGACCCTGGGCTATTTCGAGTTTCCGGTGGCACTGGTCGAGTTTGCCATTGCCATCAGTATCCTGGTTTTGGCGCTGGAACTGGCGCGCAGCAACAAGCGGAGCCTGCTGCACAATTATCCCTGGTGGCTGGCCGGCGGTTTTGGCCTGTTGCACGGCATGGGCTTTGCCGGCGCCCTGGCCGAAGTCGGGCTACCGGCAACGGAATTGCCCCTGGCGCTGCTGTTTTTCAACGTCGGTATCGAACTGGGACAATTGGCCTTTATCTTTACCCTGTGGGGAAGCTGGTGGTGGCTCAGGAGCTACCTGGGGCAGTGGCAATTTCGCCTGTTGCCGCTGCCGGTATACGCGCTGGGCACCCTGTCGGTGTTTTGGTGTATCGAACGGGGCCTGGAGTTGTTGGGGCCCGTGCCCTACTACTGATTGCCGGGGTAATTGCCCATTTCGATCAGGGGGTGAAAGGCCAGTTCCACCCCCTCGGTGATGAATTTCTCGTTTTCCAGAATGTTGCGGCGGCGCACGAAGGCGCCACTGGAGGAACGGGTGTCAATGGCTTCGGTGGCATCCAGCCCACCCATGGAGCTGAAGACCCGCTGCAGGTCCATGTTATAGACGTTGATCCACAGCGAGGTGCCCTTGGCGCTCTGATTCCAGTCAAATGCGGTGGAGACGCCCTGACCAGGGCCCTGCAGGCTGGGTTTGCGGGCCACCCCATCCCAGCGGGCCGTGTGCTGGAGGCCACCGGAAAAGGCGATGTCCTTCTCGATCACATCGGTAAAGACAATGGCGTCCACCGCGTCATTTTCGAGCAGCGCATCGCGCACGCTGACCAGCACCAGGGTGAAGGTTTTCTGATTGACTCTGCCGCTGGTCGGGTCCACGGGGTTGCCGTATACGCGCACCGCCCGTTTCCATTCCTGCTGGAAGCGGCGCTGGGGCACTACCTGGTAGGCGTGAGCACGCAAATAGTCGGCCACCTCCTGGTCGATACGTTGCTCCGCACCCTGCAGATAACTGCGGGTCGGTCCACCAAGACTGACACTGGCGATGACCACCCGCTGCAATGGTGCAGAGGACAGCAATTCGCGGTCGATCTCGAACGGAAAGACCGTGGGATTGTAGGAGGGCGCGGTGGCGCAACAGGTCAACAGCACCAGGGCCGGCAGGGCAGAGACAAGTCTGATCATGGCAACTCTCGGCGGCGGAGGTCGCCCATGGTAGCAGACCCGTATGGATTGACAACGCCCGGAGCAAGTGAAAGGGTACGCACTGCAATATCGAAAAAGTGATCCGCCATGCAAATCGATGATCCTTCCCATGCTGAATCCGGGGCGGTGGTGGCCGCCACGCCTGGCCCCGGCCCCGAAGGCGGGTGCCTGCGCCGGGAAGGCTCATGAGCGACGCTCCCGAGGGTTACCGGAGCCTTTTTGGTCTCAGTCCGGCCGTGGATCATATCGGCCCCTTCTATTATCGCAAGACCGCCCAGGGACTGTTGCTGGGCTTTGCCGCCGAAGCCCACCACTGTAACGCCATCGGTACCGTACACGGTGGCGTACTGATGTGTTTTGCCGACGACGTGGTCACCATGCTGGCCCTGTCCGGGGTCAGGGAAAATTGCACCACCGTCAGTTTCAGCAGTGAATTCATCTCTGCCGCAAAGCAGGGAGATTGGGTGGAAGGCCGGGGAGAGGTGGTGCGCCGCGGCGGTACCCTGACTTTCGTACGCGGTGAACTGCTGGTGGAGGAGCGCCTGGTAATGACTTTCCAGTCGGTGGTTCGCCGCCTCAGGAAAGATGCCTGAAAGCGGTTGACATGATTCGGCGGCGGCTCCCCTGATGTTTGCCGGATCCCTGGGCAACCTGTTGTTATTGTTGGGAATATTGTTTGCCGCCAACTGGTTTCTGGCAACCTTGCGGGTGCGTGAACTGGCTCTGCAAGCTGCCCGGCGGGCCTGTCTGGAACAGGGTGTGCAACTGTTGGATCAAACCGTCAGCGGCCGGCGTCTGTCCCTGAGCCGCGATCACCAGGGGCGCTGGCGGGTGTGGCGCCTGTACCAGTTTGAATACACCGAGGACGGCAACGAACGCCAGTTCGGAGAGGTGATCATGCTGGGCCGGCAAATGCAGGCGCTGATCATGGCAGAGCAGCAACCCACCCTGCATTGAATTCCGCCCGGTCACCCCGGTGGATGCAACCCCCATTGCAGGAATCGTTTGCCGGAGCGGGTCGGGGAAACCCGGTCCGGTGAGATTGACAGTGAATGGCAAGTCTGTAGAATCCGCGTTCCTGGAATTCCGGGGTGGTTAGCTCAGTTGGGAGAGCATCTGCCTTACAAGCAGAGGGTCGGCGGTTCGAGCCCGTCACCACCCACCATTCGCCCAGAGCCCGGAATGCTGCCGTCGGACCGGTAGTTCAGTTGGTTAGAATGCCGGCCTGTCACGCCGGAGGTCGCGGGTTCGAGCCCCGTCCGGTCCGCCATTTTCTTTCGATAAAAATCAATTAGCTACGCTGATTTTTGTCTTTCAAGAAAGTCTGTATCAAGTTCCAGGTTTGCCCTGGTGGCACAATAGCCACACAGAAGCTGTTGAATGCGTACTTACACTCCCAGCGCGCCAACTGGCACGACAGCCACACCATCCTCGCGAAGGTAGCCATACCCCGTGCCGATAATGACCCCGAGCAGCGCGGGCTCACCGCATTTACGTGTATCCACTCGATCGGCAAATTTCAGCAGATTGCTGGCTGCGTCATCAACCTGTCCGGTACCGAGCTTGATTTCCAGTGCGGCCCAACGGCCGTCGGCTGTTTCAATGATGGCATCGACTTCCAGGCCCGTGTTGTCCCGGTAATGAAGTACCCTGGCGTCGTTCGCCTGCGCATAAACACGGAGGTCTCTCACCACCACGGACTCGAACAGCAGGCCCAGCAGGTTCATGTCCTTCAGAAGACGTTCCGGCGTGGCCCGCAGAGCCGCCACAGCCAGCGAGGGATCGACAAAATGCCGTTTGGCGGCGCTACGCAGGATGGACTTCGATCGTAGATGCGGCGCCCAGGCCGGTTGATCTTCGACAATCATCAATCGCTCCAGCGCATCGAGATATCCGCGCACGGTTTCGTCTTCCAGCGCTCCGTCGGAACCTCCCGCGTCGGTCGCAAGTGAACGGGTCGCCACCGGCGTGGCCACGTTGCGAGCAAGGGACTGGGTAACACGGGTCACCTTGAAAGGATCGCGCCTGCCCCCATCCAAACGATTGATGTCCACACGAGTGATCTCTTCCATGTAATCCCGTGCCCGTTGCAGCGCCTGCCCGACCTCCAGTACCTGATGCGCAGGCCAGCCTCCCACGGCGATTCGTTCCACAATATCGCCGATCGAAAGTCCGGGATCCGGGCAATGCTCAAATAATCCGGAGAGACAATCGCCCACCGATGCAGTGCCTGTGGCATGGCCGGTTTCGAAAAGTGACATCGGACGCAACCGCAGTCGGGTGAGACGCCCGGCACCCGTATGCCGCGTGATGTCGTCTGCCGGTACGGCAGAACCCGTCAGGATGAATTGGCCCGGCAAGCCGCGCTCGTCCACTGTCCGGCGTATGTGATTCCAGATCGTCGGCTCTATCTGCCATTCATCGATTAGCCGTGGAGTCTTGCCGTCGAGCACCAGCCTTGGCTCGATGGCGAGCGCTTGCCTGGCATTATCGTCCATATCCAGCAGTACCTCGCTGGCTGCGAACTGGCGCGCGGTCTCAGTTTTACCACAGGCTTTCGGCCCCTCTATGACTACCGCCCCAGTGGACGTAAGTCTCGTGGCAAGCTCTGCGTCGGCGATTCTGGGTCGATAAGTCATGTTTAGTGTCCACTGACTAAATACGGCCGATTATAGTGCCTTTATTCGGTATTATGTAACATTATTATTCGTTAAAATACAATGCTTGAAATCGGTAAATTGTAATATGGTTGCAGGCAAGAAATGCAGTGTGTTTTGACCTGCCCCCCTGAACCGAGTCCGGTGTTTAAGTTAGGAATTGGCTTAAACTGGACCCTAACTGACAACCTGTATTCGTTGGTGGGGGCAGGTCATCAGGGGGATTTAAGTCTTCCTGATATGCGCTGGTGCTACTGTTTCGAGATAGGTGTGCTTAGTTCTGTGGATAGTGGGTAATATTTGGAGTTTGGTAATTCCTGGAAGTATTCTGAGGTTTTTGTCTATGGCGTCGACGGCTTTTTGGCGGTTCGTTGCGTTGATGCTTCCAGTAACGTTGTATCGTCCGGCGGTCACAGTGAGGAACACTATCTCTTCGATATTTTCTGCGACAGCCAAAGTTTGTTTCAGATATTTTGGAGAGACTGCCATTCTCAGGTAAGCGCCGTACCCTATGCCCTGGCTAGTGACATCGGTGATAAGGTCAAAGTACACGGCTCCGCTCTCCTGGAGTCGTTTCAATCGTGTCCGAACTGAACCTTCCGAGATGTTGAGCTTACGAGCTACATCCCGATTGCTCTGGCGGCCATCTTGCTGAAATTCAGCAATGATGGCTTCGTCGAGTTCGTCAATTGCTATATTCTGCTTTGAGGTCGGCATAGCCCAATCTTACCTTTCGTACGTCGAGGACAATGTTTACTTCTGCGTTGTCGATACCGTCGACCGCTTGAATGTCATTTTCGATCAGCTCAACCAGTGCTTCGTGATCGGGGGTGAAAACCACAAGCATAAGCTCGGGTTTTCCGAACAAAATGACAATGGATTTGATGGCGGATACTTTCGCGAGTTCGTCCGCTATGTCTTCGGCGGGGCGGCCGGATATTGACAATTCTATGAAGCTTTGCAAATGCAGCCCAAGACTATGGTAGCCTCTGCGAAGGGCGACACACATATCCCGATTGTCACGCAGTTGCCGCAGCCTGCTGGC
>CAZUGZ010000001.1:4563-108284 GCA_964620555.1 uncultured Alteromonadaceae bacterium | reverse complement strand
TGTCGAGCCGGGACCTGCTCGCACTGGGCAGGATTGGCCTGGATTTTGTACGTGCCTGGCGCCACCTGGATAGCGATGATCGCAGCAGGAGTCTTCCTCTCGATGAGGAAAACCTGAGGGACTACGTCGTTCGCAGGGGATTGAGCCAACCCGCGATTGACCACATCATCGAATCGATGTCGATGGCTCTCTGGTATGAACCTTCCGGGAAAATGTCGAAACTTGCGTTTATGTGGGCGCTGCGCCGCGTCTTTGGGGGCGGCTTCCTGAACTCAGTCAATGGCATGGGTTTCCTGCCTGCAGGCCTGGCTCGACAACTCGACGTTTCACTCAATACCCCGGTTGATCAGGTATCAGAATCGGGCAACTCGGTCGAGCTTGGCTGGGCTGGAGGGACCGGGAAATTCGATGCCGCAATCATTGCCTTGCCATTGCCTTTGGTGCCGTCGATATATCCACAGCTCAATCCCGAAGGTAAGCAACTGGCCGACACGATTGATTACGCTTCCAGCATGCACGTGCACTTCGGCCTGGCAAAAGCTCCCCCGGAACCGAGCTCGATGATCTACTCCAGCCCGGAGGAACACTGCGGACTTGGGCTCATTTTCCTGGACCACAATAAGGTCCCTGGGCGGGCACCAGAGGGCAAGGGATTGTTGACCGCCTATTTCCTGCAGGATTGGTGTAAACGGAATTGGGATCTCGAAGATGATGCGGTTGTGAGACTTGCCGAGGAGATACTGAGCAAGGCCTACCCCGGTATTCTCACCAGCACTGAGTTTAGCTGCGTGACCCGGTGCCCGATTTGTGTAGTCGTGAATCGAACAGGGCTTGCCGCGACCCAGGTGAAATTCGAGAAGGCCTGCGATCCCGGCAGTCGCATTCAGTTAGCCAGTGACCATTTCTCCTGCTCATCCACCGAGTCGAGCCTGGCAAAGGGCGAAGACGCCGCAAAGCGCATAGCTGCGCTGCTGAACTAGTAACGCTGGTCGGGCTTCCAATGAAACTGTGGCATATCGGGCAGCATCAGGCCTGGGTCCGCCTCGGCCAACGCGGGGATCGCCTGTATCATTGCAATCACGGTAATCGTGTACCCGGGTGGAGAGGGCTCATCAGGTCTTATGATGATGTTCTCGGCAAAGGAAGCCTGCGCGCTGATGGCAGCTCTGAGTGAGGGCCGTCCTTCGATCTCCACGGTCCAGAAATCATCACCGATACACTCTTCCGGGCGCATGCTGTCGCCCAGGAAGTAGAACACTTCGGTCGTGTAAAAGGGCTCACCCTGCGAATACCCCGTCCACGCATAAGAGACAAGACCAACGGTATCAGATTCAACGCTCATTGACGGCGCAGTAATCGACGTTTCAGTCGTTTTCAGCTGCGAGGTACGCTCTATGCTGTCCAGTGTGATACCCAGACGATCAGCGGCGAACATTATAGGTTCTCGCAGGTAGTTTTCGGCCAGCATAGCCGCGGCATCCGTTTTTTGCGCTTCTTCCATGGTGGCGCCAAATCCAAACAGCCTCAGCATGTCTTCAGCCCCCTCCATGGGGCCGACGTTGAAGAATTCCTGAAACTTGATGTGCTTTACATCGTTACTCAGGCCGGTTAACAGCATGGCCAGGCGCTCATTGAAAAATCCCGGGGTGATACCGGAACCGAGCAGGGTAGCCCCACCCTCTTTTGCCGCGGCCTCGAACTTTGCCTCGATGTCTTCTCCGCGAACCTTGAGATAGTGATAGGGAAGAGGCGTAACAACGTTGTGCCCGGCCTTCAGCAAGGCCAGAATGTGATCGTCCGCACGCCAATCACCAAAATCGCGCCCCGTATAAATAACCGCATCGGTATCCAACTTACAGAAATCGTCAAAATCCGTGACGATATTTACACCGCAGGACTTCATGCCTACCAGTTCACCTGCATCCAACCCACGCTTGGCGTCGGAAAACGCCAGCACGCCTACCAACTCCATTTCCGGCAAACGCAAAACTTCGCGAATGGAGGGCTGCCCCAGCCCCCCCGGCCCTATGACGGCGACGCGATAAGGATCTTTCACTGGCAATTCTCCCTAACTGAAGTAATGAGCCGCGGCTGCATCCAGGTGTTGTAACGCCCGATCCCTGTCGAAGAACGGTATGCCCACGACCAGGCCGCTCAGTTCATAGTCCTCTACCACTTTCTTGCCGACACAGTCCTGGAGACCGGCCTGGAACTGCTCCGGAGTATAGTCGGTAAAGGCCAGGAAGGGGTCCATCAGTGTCACATCGATACTCGACATGGATCGCCCGGCCTCGTCGGCGACTTTCCTGATCAGCGCCAGTTGTTTGGGCAGCCGGTCTTCCCCTCCCCGGAAAGCCATGGGCAACCATCCCTCGGAGAGGTTTACGATATCATCGGCCGTCATCGGGCCCACTTCCGCGCCGACCAGTACCGGCAATCTGGGCTGCAGAGGTTTCGGCCAGCAGTAGCTGTCTTCGAAAACCACGTGGTCGCCATGATAAGCCGCCACATCGTTTTCCCAGAGCTGTCGCATGGCGCCCAACTTTTCCCGGAATATGGATCGTTTCTTCCTGACATCGACGCCGTGGTGTTTCATTTCCAGTTCATTCCAGCCGTAGCCGACTCCGAAGACGAATCGGCCATCAGACAGATAATCGGCGGTTGCAACCTGCTTGGCCAACCAGATCGGGTCGTGCTCCGGCACGATACAGACACTCGTACCGAGACGGATTTTTTCTGTCACCGCCGCCGCTGCACCCAGCTGAACAAATGCGTCGGGAAGACGTCTGTAAAAGTCAGGCAATGGTTTTGCGCCCTCGCGGGGATGGGATGCCACTGCGACAGGTACGTGCGAATGCTCACCAACCCACAGAGACTCGAAACCCCGCTCCTCCACCGCGCGGGCCAGTTCATCGATTCTGATACCGGAATCGGTCAATGTCCCAAAAACACCTATTTTCATAAACTCAGTCTCTTCGACACCTGTTCTGGAAGTTCTCCTGCGTGATCGTTGCATAATCGATAGTTCAGGCCCCACAGTCAAAGAGGATTTAAATGCCTGCCCATATCAATTTGTTATGAGTCGTTGCTCGCGTCCCGGTATATCCGTTTCCCATTTCATTGGGAACCCCTGTAAAACTCTACCGCTACCGCTAACGAAACTGTACACCCGCGGGCCGGATGGAGTGCGCTTCTAACCCGCATATTTCACCAGGGTTTGGAGCGAGGACGTCGAGACGCCGCAGCGTCTCTACTTCCAGTCTTCTCACTTTGCCGCCTGAGCGGCAAGATCCAGGCGAGCCCGCAGCCTGATATAGCTGTAAATGGCCCTGACCTCGTCTTCATGCAAGTCGTCAAATTTCGGCATTCCGTTCCGTTCCAGCAAACCATCCCGGACAACGGCTTTAAAAGCATCGAAGTCCATGGTCAATGGGGATGCCCGCAAATCTGGGGCAAGACCTCCAGACACGACGGAATAACCGTGGCAACTATGGCAGCCTGCATCATAAATCAGCCGCCCTTCTCCTGCCTGTCGCTCATCCAGGTGCTGATCCGGATCGTCCAGCAGAGTCAGAGGTGGCAGATCTTCTTCCTCGGGCAGGTCCTTGTCACCATCAAGTACATACACCAGCAACCGTTTGGGCCGCTCACCGTAGCGCCATCCGTACTGACTCACTCCCAGTCCGTACATTCCGGCAATACTCCCACCCCAACCGGCCAGAATGGCGACATACTGACGACCGTCAAGGCGGTAGGTCATGGGGGCCGCAACTATCCCCATCCCCGTTTGGGCGGACCACAATTTGTCGCCATTGTTTGCCTGATAGGCTGCGAACTCCCCGATCGCATTTCCCTGAAACACCAGGTTGCCGGCTGTCACCAGCGTGCCACCATTCCAGATGCCCGGAAGCTCAGTCTCCCAGGCCCGTTGCTGCTTCACCGGGTCCCAGGCGATCAGGGAGCCCCTGGCCGGTATATCCTGCGAAGCGTCGAACTCCAGGGCATCGTAACTGGTATTGAAGAAAAACGGCCTCGCCATCCACTTGTCATAATCGATGGTTTTGTCGCGTAGGTAATACGGCATTTCCAGCTTGGGCAGATAGCTCAAGCCCGTTTGCGGGCTATAGGACATCGCCTGCCAATTGTGCAGTCCAGCCCCTCCGGGATAGAACTCAACGCCTTCCCGTGTATTCCTGACGCCGGGGCGCTCTACGGGGCGACCGGTTTTCAAATCGATGCGATCAGCCCAGGTGACCTTGCCGAGCTTTTCGGCTGAGATCAGCCTGCCATCGGTCCTATCAATTACATAAAAAAAACCATTCTTTGGGGCATGCAGCAGGACCTTCCGCACCCGACCATTCAGCGGCAGATCAGCGAGGATAATATCCTGTGTAGAAGTGTAGTCCCAGGTTTCACCGGGGTTCGTCTGGTAATGCCAGATATAGCGCCCGGTCTCCGCGTCCAGGGCAACGATCGAGCACACAAACAGATTATCCCCGCCCCCGGGGCTTCTAACCCTGTGATTCCAGGGGGAACCATTACCGGTGCCTATGTAGATTCTATCCAGCTCCGGATCGTAGGTGATGGCATTCCAAACCGTGCCACCGCCGCCATGCTTCCACCACTCACCAGTCCAGGTTTTTGCAGCCATGGCCATCGCATCGTTTTCAAAGCCATCTGCGGGATCACCGGGAACCGTGTAGAAACGCCAAACCTGCTCACCGGATTCGGTATCATAGGCGGTTACAAATCCCCTCGAACGCCCGTTTTCAGTGCCGCCATTACCAATGATGACTTTGTTATTGTAGGCACGGGGCGCACCGGTGATGTAACCTGTCGCCCCGTCATCGAGGGTCTGCACGGACCAAACAAGCTGTCCGTTTCCGGCATCCAGTGCGATCAGGCGGCCGTCAAATGTACCGACATAAATCCTTCCAGCCCAGTAGGCCACTCCACGGTTTACATGAAAGACCTGTCTGTAGCGTTTTCCCGCTACTTTCCATACCTCCGGATCATACTTCCAGAGTAGCCTCCCCGAGCCAGCCTCCACCGCATAGACAACCGAGTCATTGGCACTGAAATACAGGACGCCCCCGATCAACAGGGGCGTCGCCTCCAGCGTCCTGACCCCCTCCAGATCCACATACCAGGAAAGACCGAGCTTTCCGACGTTCTCGTCACTGATCTCGGACAGCGGACTGAAACGCTGTTCCGAGTAATCCCCTCCATAGCTCGGCCAGGAGGTATCATCCATCCGGGTCTCCGCAGCAATCGCCAAAGGCAGGGTTTCCAAGGCGACAATAAGCGTCAATGCCAGGCAGATCTTCCGCAATAAACTCAACACGATTCTTCAATCCTTCAGGATAGACCGCAGCAGATTTGAAACGACAAGGTCTCCGTGGTCAACACAAGCGCCCGGGACCCCTGCACGAATCAATAGCTGATCACGCTTCGAATGGTCTGACCAGCCTTCAGAAGGGAAAATCCCTCGTTGATCTCCTCAAGTTTCAGGCGATGACTGATTAACTGATCGCAGTGTAGTTTGCCCTCCACATACCAGTCTGCCAGTTGCGACAGCCCGGTACGGCCTTTGACCTTGCCAAAATAGGAGCCCGTTACCTTCCGCCCGGAAAGGATCTGGCGCATGTCCAACTCGAGTAGCGTGTCCCTGGGGATACCCACCAGCGTGACGGTTCCCCAATCCGGACGGGTAGACTCTATTGCCTGCGTTACAAGCGCCTTGATACCGCTGCATTCAAAGGCATAATCGACGCCACCACCAGAGAGTTCGCGAATGGCCTCTACCGTGTCCCCCTGGTCCGCGCTGAGCAGGAAATCGGTCATTCCAAAGCGTTTACCCACTTCCTCTTTAGCAGCGCTGATATCCACACCAATGATCTGTCGTGCGCCGGCCAACTGCGCCCCATCCACCACGTTGAGACCTACCCCACCCAGACCAAAGACAACCACGCTTGATCCGGGGCGAACTGCCGCAGTATTCATTACCGAGCCGACCCCCGTCATCACCGCACACCCCAACAGGCACCCCACATCGAAAGGCACTCCCTCCGGCAGCTTGACCGCGTAGGCCTCATTGCAGATGGTATGTGAAGCGTAGGTCGCCCCCGGTGCAGTGACGGCGACCGGCTCACCCGAAAATGAAAAGTGCCTGGAGTACTGGTATGCCGCGGCCAGCCCCTGTTGCCCCGCGGTCTGGCACATATTGGTAAGATTCGATTGACAGTTCGCGCAAGTGCCACATTCACCGAGTGCACAGGTGGCAACCCGATCACCAGGCTGTAATCCGCTTACAGACCTGCCCACCTCCAGCACAACGCCCGCTCCCTCATGCCCGGAAAGCAGGGGGAACAATACCCCGGGTTTTTCGCCGGAAAGCTGACCCAGATCCGATGCACACAAGCCCGCGGCCCTGTTTTCCACGAGGACATCGTTGTCACCCAGGCCATCCAGCGTGAGCCTTTCTATGGTCAGCGGCTCTCCGCCATTTTTCGCTACAGCAGCAATGACTTCCATACAGTATCTCCTCAGATTAACGCAACACTCGGCTGCCTCTCCAGAATGATCGTTTTCAGTTCGACAAAGTGATTCAGGGCTTCCATTCCCCCTTCCCTGCCCAGGCCGGATTGCTTGAATCCACCAAATGAGATCGTAAAATCACATTTGGACCCGTTCTGGCCGACGGTGCCGGTACGGATGCTTCTCGCAATCTGATATGCCTTGTCGGCATCGTGGGTAAAAACAGCGCCGTTCAGGCCATAGTCGGAAGCGTTGGCCATGGCGATCGCGTCATCCAGATCCCGGTAGGGGATCACGACCACGACCGGCCCGAAAATCTCCTCCTGAGCCACCCGTGACTGATTATCGACGTTTACCAGTAAAGTGGGCTCGAAATAATACCCGCGCTCCAAACCCTGCGGCCGCCGACCGCCGGTAACCAGCCTGGCCCCCTCCGCCTCGGCAATACGCACATACTCCTGTATACGCTCAAACTGACGCTTTGTCGCTATGGGGCCCATATAGGTGTCCTCGTCGTCCGGATCCCCCACTTTGATATTGCGCATCTCCTGCTGTAAGGCCGCCACAAATTCATCGTGCTTGCCCGCAGGTACCAGGTACCTCGTCAGGTTGGTGCAGACCTGGCCACTGTTCCTGCAGGAAGTCGGCACCAGCACCCTGGCAGCCTCGACGACATCATAATCTTCCAGAATCAACGCCGCTGATTTTCCGCCAAGTTCCAGGGTGACTCGCGCCATCCGGTCGGCGCAGACAGCGCCAACTCTGCGGCCGGCGGCGGTACTGCCCGTAAAGCTCACTTTATCGACACCTCGTTGACGAACGAGATAATCCGACACATCCCTGTCGGCCGGCAGCACGTTGACCACGCCTGGCGGGAGACCCGCCGCCTCTACGCACTCGGCGAAGATCTGACTTTCCAGCGGCGTCTCTGGAGAAGGCTTGATAATCACGGTACATCCCGCAACAAGGGCGGGAGCGACCTTGATGGTCATGGTAAAAAATGGTCCGTTCCAGGGCACAATGGCAGCGACCACACCCACGGGTTCTCTCACCAGTAAACCGTGCTGTCCTTCGTGAGAGGAGGGCAATTCTTCAATCCAGTCAAATGATTCGGCAGCACCGGCATAATAGTCATAGAAATTGATCAGTGATGATGTCAGGGCCTTTGTGTACCCGGTCGGCGCACCAATCTGGGCCGTCCAGGCCAATGCCAAATCATCCTGTCGACCCCGCAGTTCCTCCGCCAATCTGCCAAGAAAGGCAGCGCGCTCTTTTGGTGCCATATGGGGCCATTCACCATCATCGAAGGCAGCCCGTGCCTTTTCTACAGCGACGTCCACGTCTGCCTCGCCGGCGGCGGGAACGGTCGCTATGACTTCTTCAGAAACGGGGGATACGATTTCGATCGATTCCTTACCCTGGGGATCAATCCACTTCCCGCCGATGAAGAATTTGTCGGGGTGGGACAGATTCAAAGACTGCAACAGGTTGTTAGTGCCCATAATCATTTATCCTGGAGAAAAAAGTACGTTTACCACCGAAAAGATTCCGTCCCGCCCCTATAACCCGAAGGTTGCCCGCTGTATGTAGTCTTTGGCGAAGTCGGGCAAATGCCGTATCAACGCAACGGCCTTTGCGTCAATTCCGATGCGGTATCTGGCTCGCGGTTTTTTATCCGCGAACGCTCTCAGGACTGCCTGGGCGACTCGCTCGGGGGTCGTCGTCGCATCATCGCTTACATCAGCTATCTTCGAGATGAACGGGCCAAAGTCATCCCGGTCCTGGTCATCCATGGCGTTCATGCGAGAGTTCACAGTGCCTCTCACGCCCACGGACATGGGGGACTTGATCAATCCCGGCTCTATCAGCGACACGCTTATACCCGCTCTGGCAAGCTCTATGCGGAGCGCATCGGAAAACCCTCTGAGTGCAAATTTGGTGGCCGAGTACACGCTGACACCGGGGCCGGCGAACATACCCGTTGCAGAACCCGTAATCACGACCCGAGAGTGATCTCTGCGCAACAGGGGAAGAAAGCCGTGGAGAAAATGCATTGTACCGATGACGTTCACTTCCACCTGTTGGCGAATCTCCGCGGCAGTCAAATTCTTGAACCCGGAAACAATGTTTACGCCGGCATTACTCCAGAGCCCGAACATCTCATCCGGCGGAATGTGATTCCTCAGTTCCTCGACAGCGTTGGCAATACTGTCCGTAGATCTGACATCCATTGCGAACGCCCTGACGTTCTCGAGACTGCTGTCGAGATGTTCCCTCTCCGCTTCTTCCGGTACGCCCGCATAGACGTCAAAACCCGCCTCGGCAAGACATTGCACACCTGGCAGGCCGATTCCACCGCCACCGCCGCTGACTATGATACTTCCGCGCCCCATGCGATGCCTCCTGTTCGGGTCACTATTTTCTGGCGCCGACATCGTCCAGCAGATCCTCCGTCCACGTCCAGAATTGTTCCACAATGCTGCTTTCACTTGCTTTCAGTCGTACCAAAGAGGACTCGAAGGCAATGATTTCCGAAGGAAACGGAACCACCACCATGTCATCCGTTTCAATGGGTGTTCCGCGACCAACCAGGGTGCAATTTCCGGTTCTCTGGGCATAGCGGATCATCGCTCCCAGATGCGTATCTGGCGGGGTCAATATCTCCGCACCACACTCGACAAGATAGTTATTGACCGCATCATAGATTTGCGGGTTGTTCTCCCTCCGGTACCAGACCACCCGGGCTCCGGACAGGGCGTCCGGGTCTACGACCGCCGCCTTCGAAAGGGGAGAACTCCTGGGGACCATCAGATCGAACACCGTTGGCGCCAGTATGATCCTGTCGAAGATATCGGTATCGACCACGCCCGATACAAAGGCCAGATCAAGCTCTTTCAGCTTCAGTTTGGTAAGCAACTCCGGACTGTACAGGCCGCGCTCGACGATCACCTCCACGCTGTTGAATTCGTCTGTAAATCGGTCCACGATGCCGCTGACCTCGGGTCGTTCCATGTTGGACCAGGAACCTCCAATCCGCAAAGTGCCGACATTGCCGTCTCGCAGGTTTCGCACCATGAGCCCCGCCTGATCGGCGGCGGCAACCAACTCCCTGGCCAGCGGCAAAAAGACTTCCCCCTGCTCCGACAGCCTGATGGATCCGTGGCTGCGCTCAAACAGCGGAAAGCCCAGAAGATTTTCGAATGTTCGTATGCGTTGCGACAGAGAGGGCTGCGCAACGTGCAACAGTTCTGCCGCCCTGGTGACCGACCCCTGGTCGGCAACTGTTACGAAATACCGAAGAACCCTGATCTTGAAATCCATAACGCTTCTACCCTTCGGTGAAGAACGTTGCGTTATCGGAAGCGGAGAGTTGCATTGCTCAAATGCCTTCAAATCCGGTTGTCAGGGGAATGCCCATATCCTGGTACATCTTGATGGCAGTTGCCCGGCCACCCAGTGTGACGGTACCGCCCGGGTGCATGAATGGTCCCGCCAGATACAGGCCGCTGATACCCGGCACTGCATATTGCGCAAGTTGTGGCGTTGGCCGCCGGCCAAGCATCTGCCCGATCTGGGTAGCCAGGCCAATGATGTCACCGTGTATCATGGAACCAGAGTGATTGTGGTGATCGAGCGGACATTCAATGTGCCGCGCAACGATATTCGAATCGTCGATATTGGTGACCCCCGCTTTGAATACTTCCCAGACGTCGTCCGCAAAACGTTGCCTGTGGTCTCGCCACCCCTCGAGGCCACCCTCGGCGAGAACCATGGGCGCAAAGTGATATAACCACAAAGTCGTACAGCCCTCCGGCGCCCGGGTGGGGTCATGGAGACTGGGCATGATCGCCATGGGCGACAAATGCCCCTGGGGAATCCTGCCATAACGGTATTCATCGAATGTACGGCGCATCCCCTCCATCCCGAGCGGTACAAACTCGACACCCTGTGCCTTGAGGACCTCATCGCCGGCCCTGAACCGGGGAATCGTGTCCAAGGCGATACCCTGCAATAACGCGCCGTAATGACTGAGGTTGGTACGCCGGGCGGCGGCCGCTATTTCACCGTCGACTTCCGGAACATACTCTCCCAGTTTCCAGGGATGAATGCTGGCAATAACCGCTTCCCTGGCGGCAACGCGCTCTCCATCATCGAGCTCAACCCCCGTAGCACGGCCACCGGACACACGAACTCTCGTGACTTCGGAGTTGACCCGTACTTCACCCCCGAAGCCCTCGATCACGGAAATCAACGCGTTGGCCAGATTACCCGTACCGCCTTTTACGTACACGGGTTCGATGTCACAGGCGACCCCCATCAGGTTATAGATGAGTATACCGGTACCCTTCTCCTCCGGATTGACCATCGCCTCGGCACACCACTTCATGAAGTGAATCTTTACGTGCTCAGACTCGAAACGTTCATCGATAATGTCGTAACAGCTGGCAAACATGGCTTCGGCCAGCTTTCTGCCGAGCGGGTTGGATTCCAGCAGTGAAATGAAACGTCCGGTCGGCAGTGGTGGCGTAGCGGCGCCCCGGTTCAGCAGGGGCAACAGGCTTCGGGCCTCGATAACAAAGTCCCTGAATGCCCCCGCGTCCTTTTCTGAAAATTTTGCGACCTCTTCACAGGTTCTATCGAGATCCTTGTAGATAAAAAAGGAACTGCCGTCATCGAAAAGAGAGGCAAACGATGACTCAACGGGTACTAATTCAAGCCCATGCCGCGCCAGCAATCCCAGTTCATCATTCACTAAAACGGGATTGCCAAGGCAGGTGACCAGGCCACAGGCATGGGTGTCGTGAATATAACCCGGTGCAATTTCCTGCGAAATCGCGCCCCCGCCACAAACGTCGTTCTTCTCGAGAACCAGTACTTTTCTGCCGGCTTTCGCCAGGTAGGCGGCGGCTACCAGAGAATTGCTGCCGGCGCCAACCACCACTACATCGTGTTGCTGCATTTAATGGATTCCTTCAATTCTCTTCAACTGCAGACTGACCCCACCTTAGTATCGGCGTTTTGGCGGTGTTTTCCAGTATCGGCTTTGCGGGTCAGGGGGTCAAAGACATATTAACTGATCACCGGATAGGAAAAGCCTATGGCCCCTGACAACCACCCCAAAACGACGAAATAATCCTCTCATTTTTATAGTCTCAGAGCGAATCCGGAGTGCGAACCATAGGAAAAGAGTATGGTTTTCCCGATTTTTTGTATTTGTCCCCGATGCTCCTGCCAACAATAATTGACATTGAAATCCATCTTCAACAGTATCATATCGATGCTTTGCGCTCATTGACCTGAGCGACAGGCATCGACAGAGGGTAACGGAGATAGTCATGACTCTTCAAAGTGCATCTCATACGCTGGATATCGAGGTTAACGAAGAAAATACCTGGCGCTTGACCACGCCGGGTTCCGAGGGATGGGAGCGCTCGCCCCGGGCAGGAGCTGACAACAAGTACTTTGTCTTGTCGGCGGACACACATGCGATCGAACCATTCCCCCTGTGGCTTGAACGCATCGATGAAAAATTCAAACACCGGCTGCCCCGACAGGAGGTCAAGGACGGCAGGAAGTGGCTTATTCAGGAGGGCGCGAAACCATTTCCGGTAAGCGATCCGGATCTCCAGGGTGAAGATGCCTACCGGCAGAAGCCGCCCGTCGATATCGATCAGAGACTGAAAGATGTGCGGGCTGACGGCGTTGACCACGAGGTACTCTTTCCCAATCGTGGGTCGATCATGTACGCCACCCATGACACGGAATTTGCCCTGGCCCAGATGCGTGTCTACAACGATTGGCTTTGGGAAACCTATGGATCCCGCCCGGATTTCTTTACCCCCGTAGCGGTGATCTATGCGGCTGACCCCGAGGCAGCGATATCCGAAATCGACCGCGTGCGAAAGCTGGGCTTTACGGCGGTAAACATTCCTCCAAAGCCGGTTTTCGGTCCCCATGAGCGCGGTCAGTTGAACTACAACATGAAGCAGTTCGATCCCATGTGGACGATGATCCAGGATGCGGACCTCGCCATTACCATGCACGTGGGTTCCGGAGCTGATCCTCGCATTGCCAAGGGCCCGGGCGGCGCTGTGGTGAACTATGCAGTGCACGCCCTGGTACCCGCTGCAGAACCCATTGCCAATCTCTGTGCATCGGGCGTTCTCGACCGCTTTGACAAACTTCGCTTTATCACGGTCGAGTCTGGTATCGGTTGGGTTCCGTGGTTCCTGGCGGCCATGGATGAGGCCTACAAGAAGCACCACTTCTGGGTCGCCCCCAAACTCAAACACGGACTACCCAGTGACTATTACAAGGCCCACGGTGCCTCGACCTTCAGCGAAGACCCGATGGGCCTGACGCTGGGTCGTCAATACGGCCTGCTGAAGAACTTCATGTGGGGTTCGGATTACCCGCATAATGAAGGGAGCTTTCCCCATTCGGCGGAGGCCATAGAAAGACAAATGGGAGAGCTGACCGATTCCGAACGGGCTGATCTGCTGGGTCTGAATGCGGCACGTTTCTTCCGCATCGATGTCCCCGGGAAGTTCGAGCAGTAGGATATGGCAAATTTCAAGGACGGCAGGCCATCCTATCAACCCTACGGGGCGCGCAATCCGGAACTTCCGCTGGCCCTGGAGGGCGTAAAGGTACTCGACTTCAGCCGGGTATTGGCCGGGCCTTTCTGCACCCAGACCCTGGCGGATTTCGGCGCCACTGTCATCAAGGTCGAAGAACCCGGCTGCGGGGACCAGATCAGGAACCTTACACCGTCTATTGGTGACAACAGCACCTACTTCTGGGCGCTGAACCGGAACAAGAAGAGCATAGCCGTGGATTTGAACCTGGAGGTGGGCCGTGAGGTAATCCTCGACCTGCTCCCCGAGGTCGACGTCATGGTTGAGAATTTCACAGCGCGGGTGATGAAGAAGTTCGGTTTGGATTATGAGTCGATCAGGGATCGTTACCCCCACCTGATCTATTGTTCGGTGTCCGGCTACGGTCGAACCAGTCCGCTGGCCGATGTTCCCGCCTATGACTCCATGATAGCGGCCGAGAGCGGCCAGATTTCCTTCAATTGCAATCCTGGCGAAAGACCTGTCGTCAACAGTGTTCCCATCGTCGATTTCATGGCCGCAAAAAATGCCACCATCGGCATCCTGTCCGCTCTGCGCGTTAAAGAGGCCACCGGTAAAGGACAGTTTATTGACATCGCGATGTTTGATTCCGCCATGGCATGCCTTTCCTATCGGGGGACCGATTACTTTGCCAGGGGAGAGAACCCCGCTCCCACCGGGCGAGTCTCGAAAACCTCCGCCCCCGGCGGCGAGTTCGACGTCCGGGACGGCTCGGTCTGGATCATGATCACCAGTGACAAGATGTTTGAACGGCTGTGCGCACAGGTCCTGGATGCCGACTATCTACTGGATAACCCGCTATTCAAGGACCAGAAAACCCGGCATGAAAATATCGATGCCGTCAACGATGCAGTGGCCGAGGCATTTGCTTCGCGCAGCCGGGACGAGGTGGTCGCCGAGATGCGCAAAGCGGGGCTGCCAGCGGGCTCTGTGCGCACCGTTGCCGAAGCATTCGAGGCACAGGAAACGGCGGACCGGGGGATAATGAGCGACATACCTCATCCAAAGTGGGGGCATATACCCAATATCTCATCGGTATTTCGCAACATGACCCTGAGCCCGGCGGCAGACCCCATCGCCGCCCCGGATCTTGGGGTACATACGGAAGAGGTGCTCAGGGACCTGGCGGGCTACGATGAGAACAAGCTGACACTGTTGAGAAGCCAACAGGTGTTCGGTAAGGTCGAGGGAACCCCGGCGAAAGATGGAACCTCTTCTGGATGATTCATCATGAAGTGCTGTCTATGGAACGGATCTGACAGTAGCAGTTGCCTGGTATGACTGAACCGAGCAATACGCATAGCCCCGCTTTTCCCAAACCGGTGATCAATGACGATGTCGCGTTTTTGTATGAAGGCTTTTCAGAGAACCAACTGAGAATACAGCGCTGCAGGGACTGCAACACTCTCAGAATGCCGCCCTGTCCCTCGTGTCCGCATTGCCGCTCCCACAGTTGGGACACCATAACTGCTTCCGGCCGGGGGCGTATTCACAGTTTCACGGTTCTACACCACCCGCCAATACCACCCTGGGAGTCACCCCACCCCGTCGTGCTGGCAGACCTGGAGGAAGGCGTGAGGTTCCTGGCGAGTCTGACGGGCGACAGTGCCGACCTGGCAATCGACATGCCCGTTGAGATTGAATTTCTCGCGCTTGAAGATGGTTTCGTTCTGCCGGCTTTCAAAGTAGCGGAATCGACCGATCCGGAAGCGGGTTCATGACCACAAACCCCGGTAGAGCAGCGATTGTCGGCATTGGAGCCACGGAGTTCAGCAGGAACTCCGGCTGCAGTGAACTCACCCTGTGCATTCGGGCAATCAATTCGGCGCTGGAGGACGCGGGGCTCAGTCCGTCAGACATCGATGGTCTGTGCACTTTTACATCCGACAACAACGCCGAGTACGAGATCGCCCGCAACCTGGGTTCGGGCGAATTGCGATACTGGTCGCGCGCTCACCCCGGAGGAGGTGCCGCGTGTACGCCGCTACAGATCGCATCCAGGGCGGTTCTTGCCGGTGACGCCGAAGTCGTCGCGTGTTATCGCGGGATGAACGAATACTCGCAATATCGCTTTGGCGCGGGCTATGGCTCCCCACAGTGGCAGGAACCCTTTCCCACCGCCGACGCAACACTGAAATCCATGCACAGCGTTCATGGTCTACGTACTGCCGCGGCAATGATGGCGGTCAGCATGCGCAGATACATGCACGAAACCGGTACCGAGAGCTCGGACTTCGCCCATGTGTCAGTAGCCGCCCGGCGCCATGCGGCAACCAACCCCAACGCGTACTTCCATGGCAAGCCGATCACCATCGAGGATCATCAGAACTCCAGACTGATCGCAGACCCAATTCGTCTTCTCGACTGTTGTCTGGAAAGCGACGGGGCGGTCGCGTTCATCGTTACCAGTGCAGAAAGGGCCTCCGATCGACCTCACACCCCGGTGTTCATCACCGCCGCAGCGCAGAGCTGTGCAGCCGGCCAGGTACCAATGGTCAATTACTATCAGGATAATATTTCCAGGTTCGAGGAGGTCTCGCTGGTGGCATCAGAGTTGTACCGCCAGTCAGGTATGACGGCTGGGAACATCGATGCGGCCATGGTCTACGATCACTTCGGGCCTACCGTTCTCCCGCAGCTGGAAAACTACGGATTTTGTGATCGCGGCGAAGCGAAAGACTTCGTCAAGAACGGAAATATCGAGATTGGCGGTGGACTTCCCGTAAATACCCATGGTGGACAACTGGGTGAAGCGTACATGCACGGCATGAACGGGATCACCGAAGCCGTCAGGCAGTTGCGGAATAGCGCCGTTAATCAGATCGAGGAGGTTGGCACCATTCTGGTGTCCGGTGCGGCAGGTACCACCACCAGTGGTGCGATACTGACGAATCACTGATCCTCCACAGCCCACTACCAACCCGGATTATTGAGTCTCATGAAAACTACAGGCGCAAAACTATTGGCAGAAATGTTGCACGGCTATGGCACCACCCATGTGTTTTACGTTCCGTGCCTTGCCGTCAGGTCACTCGCGGCAATGGAAGACCTGGGCATCAAACGTGTGGTCTGCCACTCGGAAAAAGCCGCGGTGTATATGGCAGACGGCTACGCAAGGGCAAGCCGCAGGCCGGGTATCTGCTTTTCACAGCATATCGGCGCTTCGAACCTGGCGGCGGGCCTCAGAGACGCCCGTCTCGCCGGCTCGCCCGTTATCGCCCTGGCCGGAGGCCCTGAGCCAACGACCAGATATCGACACGGATATCAGGACCTGGAGGACCTGTCACAGTTCGATTGTGTGACCAAATCCTCCAGTTTCGTCGATACCGTAGATCGCCTTCCCGACCTTCTTCGCCAATCTTTCCGATCTGCGACAACCGGTGCTCCGGGTCCGGTGCATCTAGGCCTTCGGGGCCGTATCGGGGTCGTGGTTGAGGAGCAAACCGATGACGCAGGCATCGTCGAGGAGCGATTCAGCCATGTCCCCCCCTTTCGTCCGGAACCGGCACAATCAGATATCGGTGCGGCGATCGCCCTGTTGCGACGAGCGAGGAAACCCGTAATCGTCGCCGGTGGCGGGGTCGTCACATCGGGAGCCGAGCGGGAACTTCTGGAGCTTGCGGAACTGACCGGCATACCCGTAGCCACCTCTCTCAACGCCAAGCATGCCCTCCCCGACGGACATCCACTGCTTCTCGGCGTCGTCGGGACCTACTCGAGAACCTGTGCCAACAGGGCGGTAGCAGAGGCCGACCTCGTCTTCTACATCGGCAGCCATACCGGGGGGCAGGTAACGCACAACTGGAAAGTACCTCGACCGGGCGCAAATGTTATTCAACTGGACATCGATGGCGCGGAACTCGGCCGCAACTATCCCAACAGCGCGTCGATTCTCGGCGATGCAAAAGTGTCAATTCGGGCCCTGCTCGATGATCTGGCGGGTGGCAGCGCACTGTCGGAAGTCTATGCCGATTGGCGTACGCAGGTTACGACGCTCATTGGCGAGTGGTGGGACTCGGTCGCGGAAGAGCGCCGCTCCAACGCTGTGCCGATGCGACCGGAAAGACTATGCGCAGACCTGTCAGACATGCTTCCGGAGGACGCGATTTTTGTCTCGGACACGGGTCACGCCGGAATCTGGACGGGTGCTCTGATAGAACTGAGGCACCCCGATCAACGCTATATTCGCTGCGCCGGCTCGATGGGCTGGGGCTTCCCGGGCGCGATGGGAGTCAAATTCGCCTGTCCCGACAATCCGGTCATCTGCTTCACCGGGGATGGCGCTTTCTACTACCACCTGCCGGAGTTGGAAACGGCTGCACGGCACAAATTGAACCTGATTGTCGTTGTCAACAACAACAGCGCCCTCAGCCAGGAGATGCCAGGCGTGATTCGCGCATACGACCAGGAACTCCGGGGAGACGGCGGGCTGATGTTCCGGTTCGAGGATACCAACTTCGCGAGAATGGCGGAGACCTTTGGCTGTACCGGAGTCCGGGTTGCGTCGCCCGACGATCTCGCCGGGGCGTTCGAGACGGCGTTGAACGCAGATGGTCCCGTCGTCATCGACGTCGTAACCGACATCGACGCTCTGCCGCAAAAACCCTGGAGCTGATTATCCCGGCTGCAGGCTGGTGGAATGCCGGCTTGCAACGCCGATTTCTGTTTCAGCTCCAACTGTCTCGGGGCCGAAGGGTTTTAGTGCATTAAAAATCACCGGCATCAAAAGCAGATCGCAAAGCAGCGCGAGACCTATGGTGGCAGCCAACAAGATGCCAAACATGCTCAACACTTCCAGGTCGGTAAAGAAATAACCTGCAAATCCCCCAATCAGGATCAACGTCGTGATGGTGAGCGCGGGACCAACGTCTCGCAGCGCTGAGACCATCGCATCGGAATAATTCCCGAGCCTGAAATACCATGAACGGTATCGCGTCACCAGGTGAATGGTGTCGTCCACCGCAATACCGATAGCGATGGTTGCCAACATCAACTTCATGTAATCCAGGTGAATCCCGAACCACCCCATGCCACCCATGGTTATCATCACCGGCGCAACATTGGGGATCATACTCAGCAGACCCACTTTCAGAGAGCCATAGGCCAGGCACATGACGGCTGCAATCATCAGAAAAATCAGGCTGTAGGCGGTGATCTGCGTAGCGGAGATGTATTCGGCGATCCGAACCCACAGCAAGCCGATACCTGTGGGCCGAACCTCTGCGCCAATGACCGGGTTGTCGTCAACGAAACCATTGATGCTGTCCATAATCGCCCGCATCTCGGAAGTGTCACACATGACCACCCGCATATCGAGAACCGTACGATTGAAATCCATATTCACCTGCTCGTAGAGTTCATCACCACCGGACATTTCGTAGACCAGCAGCAACTGGGAGACCAGTTCCTGATCATCGGGAACACGGTAGTACGCCGGGTCGTCATTGTGAAAAGTGCGGTTCAGGTCCTTGATGAAGTCGACGATGGAAAAGGTCTTTTTCACCAGGGGCAGCGATTCGGCATGCTGCTGCATCTCGTCCAGGGATTTCAATAATTCGACGTCGGTAACGCCACCTGCCTCGTCGGTTTCGATGATATAGGAGACGCCCAGAATGCCACCCATGACCTCATCGGCCAGCAGAGTGTCTTTTTTCCATTGCACATGATCCTTGAATTCGTCGAGAAAATTGAAATCGATACTGAGTTTCGTTAAACCCATGAACGCCCAGAGAAACACGGCGCCAAAAGAAAACAGAATCAGCTTGGGGTGACGGAAATTGAGTTGAATCGCACCTTCCACGATATGCCGCACCAGGGGATTGACCCCTTTCATCGACGTCCTGGACGTAGCCCCTGCAGTAGCTTCCGCTGCCACCAAATTCGACTTCCCTTTGCCGCTGGCCAGAAAAACGACCATCAAGGTAATCGATAAAACAAAGGTGAATAGCACCCCCACCGCGGAATAGACCCCGAACTCGGCCAGCCCCCGCAGCTCCGAAATCGACATGACCAAAAATCCTGCGGCCGTAGTGAGCGCCGCCAGCATACAGGGGCCGCCGACCTTTCTGATCGCCTGGTGTACCGCGACGCCCTTGTCTCCCTGCTCGGCCTTGGAGCGATGGTATTCCTGAAGAATATGAACCGCCTGAGCCACGCCGATGGCGCATACCAGCGAGGGCGCCATGGTAATGAACAGACCCACTGTCCAGCCCATCATACCGATCACGCCCATCATCAGAATCACACTCAGCACTACCACGGAAATGGGAGCCAACAGCCCCACCAGGCTGGTTCGCAGCAGCAAAAAGGAAATAGCGGCAATAATAATCAGGGTATACAGGCTGATCCTGGTACTGTCCTCCATATACATGTAGTTGTAGGTGGCGTTCATCGGTGGGTCACCGGTGAGGAAGAACTCGATACCTGAATCGGCAAACTCGGGGCGGGCCATGATTTCCCGCACCTTGATATCACTGGCCTGTGGATAGAGGTTGTCGAGAATCTCCCCCTTTTCGGGGTCGTGGATAATTTCCTCCAGCGGGTCGGGGCTGGCGGCACTCATCTCGAGAAAGATGGCCGCATATTCACCTGTCCGGTTGATCAGGTAATCGACATAGACCGGCTTGCTCATGACCTTGTCTTTTATTTCCAGGAGCTTCTCCTGGCTTTCCGGAAAGTTGATCATCAGTTCATCGACGATCAATTCGTCCCCCTCGGCAAACATGAATTCCACGTTGACCAGGCTGGTCGCCTCGCGTACAAAAGGCACTTCATCTTCCAGCGCCCGGGTCAGATTGCCAATGGTGCGCATGGCTCCGATATCAAAGGGTCCGTGCTCGGATTCCGGTACCCTGTACAGGATGTAGGTAACTTCGTCGGAGAGAAATTCGTCCAGGTATTCGAGATAAGAGTGATAAACCGGGTCGGACTTTTCGAAAAAGCCCTCGAGGCTGCCGTCAAACCGGACCTTCGAGGAAAAATACAAGCCTGCAACCAACATCAGGGCCGCAAACAGAACAACCCACAGCCGGTGACTGACACTCCAGTCGGCAATTGCCGCGAACAGTTGATCAATGCGATCTATAAATTTATTTTGCTTCATAGGGGAATCCACTGATTAGCGCCATGTTTGCGATACATTTGTCGGAAATGTGTAAGGATGTGGATCAATGATAATCGAATCTCGGGCAATGTCACGCGAATACCGCAAAAACCTGAATCATGGACTCATCGATGTCATCCATAGGAAGAACGGATAATATCACCCATTTTTTATATTGGTATATTCAGGAGCATTCTCGCCCAATCCGCCCTATGATGGCCGGGACCCGTACCAACACATTTCCCGAGTCCTGCACACAATGACATCAATGGGGCATTCGGGCGACTGAAGATGTCTCGGAATATTGATAATGGGAACGCTTACCGGATTACAGGTTGTTGAATTCGCCGGCATCGGACCAGGCTCTTTTTGCTGCATGCTTCTTGCCGACATGGGAGCAGAAATCATTCGCATAGAGCGGACCGACATGGTGGGAAAAGACCCACTGGAGCCGAGGTACAATCCGATGTTGCGCGGTCGAAAGAGTATCGCCCTGGATTTGAAGAGTCCCGCAGGCGCAGACGTTGCCATGAGCCTCTGTGAACGGGCGGACATCGTCATTGAGTGCTACCGGCCTGGTGTAATGGAGCGCCTGGGTCTTGGGCCAGACGAGGTTCTGAGTCGCAATCCCCGGGTAGTCTATGGCCGCATGACGGGTTGGGGACAGACAGGGCCCCTGGCAAACGCGCCCGGCCACGACCTCAACTACATCGCCTTGACCGGTGCGCTGCATGCCATTGGCACCAAAGAGCAGCCGGTCCCGCCCCTGGTCATGGTAGGGGACTTTGGGGGAGGCGCCATGTATCTCGCCGTCGGCGTACTCTCGGCCCATATCGAGTCACGGCGTTCGGGCCGGGGCCAGGTGGTCGATGCCGCTATTGTCGACGGCGCCGCATCGCTCATGACCGCCTTCTACGGCATGCTGGCTGCCGGCAGCGTCGTCGAGGAACGGGCCAGTAATCGACTCGATGGGGGAAGCCATTTCTATAGCGTGTATCCGACAAAGGACGACGAGTTCGTCAGCATCGCTCCCACCGAGCCTAAGTTCTTCCAACGGCTACTGTCTGAACTCAACCTTCCAGTCTCTGACTACGATCAGGCAGATCGGGAAAACTGGCCGGTCTATCAGAGCAAATTGCGGGACCTGTTTCGCACAAAGACCCGCGATGAGTGGTGTGCCCTTCTCGAGGACAAGGGTGTCTGCTTCGCACCGGTGCTCCGCATGAGCGAGGCTGCCAGCCATCCCCATAATCGGGCTCGTGAGAATTTCGTTGCTATCGACGGTGTCGAACAGCCGGCTCCCGCACCCAGATTTTCACGAACCGGGAGTGAGGTGAATCTGCCTGCGGTTCCGGCTGGTGAGCACACCAGAGAGGTATTGGCTCAAATTGGACTTGACAGTGCCGCCATTGCGTCTTTGCTGGATTCCGGGGCTGCACGGCAGCGGCAGTAGGCTATGTGCCGCTGCCCTCCCTTATTTTCTCCTCGATAAACTCATGCAGCATGGCACAGCGCTGCTCCTGGTAGATTCCAAGGTTCGTGTGAGCGCGATTCTGATGCGCGGACCTCATGCCGCGCTGTACCATCGGCAAGGTAGCCACGTCCTGGGCATATACCTCATTCATGGCCCCCCATTCCGGAAACTCAGAAAATTCGGTGTCGAAATCCATTTCCACCGGCTCTGCCGCGGGTGGCCGGGGTTGCCCCTCGGGAACGGGCATCGTCATTCTCACGCAGAACACGGATTCGTTGGGATCGGTACCATATGGCAAGAATTGATACATGACCGCAAAACCCTCGCCCAGCCATGGAGCGAAGTTGGGAAACATGTCGTACTGGATGCCATCGAGCATCTCGGCATCGGAGAAATGGGACAGATCAACGCCATAGGTGGATTTGTAGAATTCGCGCTTCCAGGCCGCGACATCCTTGCGGCCAAAGTCCTCTACCTCCGAATAGTCCGGAATTTCCTGATCCATATTGTCAACGGTGGAAAAAAGTTGCTCCATGACCATGATCGCCGACTCGCGCCTGCTGACCGTACCGGTGATGGGGCTGGGCACCCCCATGGCAGCCATGAAACGACCGATCTTTGTCGTTCCATCGTCAAAAATGTCGTACCTTGAATTGATGTCTCCGAGATACTCCGCGCCCTGGGCATGGGTTTGCATGACATGGTATGCCTCGAGGAATCCTTCCCAGAGCACCTTCCAGTTGCAGCGTAGCTTCTTTCTGAAATACCGGAAAGTGAAGCGATTCTCCATTCCCACATGGGCAAAATGCTCCGGGATAATTCCCATTGCGTCGCTCAGCGGTCCACAATCCGGATCCGGGTTGATAAACAGGCAGCCCCCCCAACTGTCAATGGAAACAGAAGCGAGATGCAAATTCTCCAGGTCATATTGTTCGAAATCCCATTGGCCCGGGATATCCTTGACTTTCCCATCGAGGGACCAACACCATCCATGAAATCGACACCTGATTTCCGAAACGTGTGACTTCCTGTGCACCAGGCGCGTTCCCCTGTGTGAACAGCTGTTGTAGTAAGCCCCAAAACTGCTGTCTCCTGTCCTGACGATGATAAAAGACAATGGGCCAACATCGTACGGCATACAGTCGCCTGCCTTGGGAATCTCTTCTTCACGGCAGGCAAACTGCCAGGACTTTTTCCAGACGTGCTCTTGCTCGAGCCTCGCGTACTCGGGGTCCAGGTACCTGTCGAAGGGGATCTGTGTTTTCTGTGGCAGGTAGTTCCCGCGCTGCAGCAGACTTTCAGGCGCAGGTACTGTGTCACTGGCTATGACATCGTCGTAAAGCGGGGCAATCTCGTTACCTTCACCTTGCTGAATTTCTGACAGTTTAACCATCTCTATCTCCGGATATACTTTTTCGTTCTTCTCCATTGCCCTCCACGAGTGACAACGCCTGAGACGGGCAGTCGAATACCGCCTCCCGAATCTCTTCAATATTCTCACCAAGGTTTGCGTTTTCGATCACAAACACCTTGCCATCGGTGCTCGATTGGTCAAATATCCCGGGAGATCTGAGGACGCAAACCCCCGTCCCCTGACAACGGCTCTTGTCGATAACGATCCTGACTCTGCCCATTGCGCTACTCCTCCCATTTCACCGGCAGTGAGTGAGCACCCAACATGAAAGAATCCAATTTGAAATCTATCTCGTCGTAGGGAACCGCGAACTCCAGATTCCTGAAGCGGGGATAAAAACGCTGCATGACAATTTGCATTTCAAGTCGCGCCAGATTCGCCCCCAGACAGAAGTGAGGGCCATAGTTGAAGGCCAGGTGACGCTTCGCTTCCGTCCTGTGAATATTGAACCTGTTGGGTTCTTCAAAGACACTGGGATCCCGGTTGGCAACCGCAGTCAACGGTACGATACCCTCTCCTTTCCTGATCCGGTGTCCGTTGACTTCAATATCCTCCAGCGCGGTCCGGCGAGGACTGGCGTGTACTATCGAGGTATAGCGCAAAATCTCCTCTGTCGCCTGGGGAGCCAATTCCGGGTTTTTCATCAGCGCGGAAAATTGATCCGGGTGGTTTATCAGCAGCACCGTACCAAGGGATATCAAGTTGGCTGTGGTCTCGTGACCGGCAGAGATCAGCAGGCGCGAGATATTCACAACTTCCTCGTAGCTAACCTCCCCGGTATCGATGCGCGCCGCCAGCCGGCTCAACAGGTCGTCGGTCGGTGTGCGTTCCTTTTCACTCACGATCTGCTTTAGATAGGCGAACAACCTTTCCAATGAATCAACCGTATCTTCAACCGTATTGTCTATTTTGAGGCGGGTCTGTGCCGTCGTCTGAAACAGCTCATGATTCTCGTAGCTCACACCCAGTATCTTGCAGATCACCATTGAAGGTACGGCAAGTGCGAACTCGCTCACCAGGTCCAGGGGCGAGCCCTTTTCCAGCATCTGATCGGCGAGATGGTCGATGATCCACTCGATGTCAGGCTTGAGGGCCGACAGTTCCCTGACCAGAAATTCTCCCGCGATATAGCCACGGAACCTGGCGTGCTCAGGATCATCCATGTAGACGAAATCTCCTGCTCGCCTGGCTGTCGCCGCGTGGCCCGCGCTCAACTGCGGGTAGCCCTCCACGGTGGGGTCTGCACTGACCGCCGGGTTTATGAGTACTTCACGACAATCCTCATACCTGGTTATCAACCAGGGCTCAGTTCCATCTATACGGTTGCGCACCCTGCAGAAGGGCTGTTCTTTCTGCAAGGTCTCATAGATCTCCGGCATGGAAAAAGGACTGGTGCGTTCGACCGGGAAATCCAGCACCTGATCATACACTTTACTGTTCATTCGTCTTCACCTTGTATAATGGGAATCCTGTTTCTTATTTTATCCGGGACTGACTATCCGACACATCGGAAGACTCGAACCTGAATCCGATCTCCTCCAGTTTGCCGACCATATCCTCACCGTATTCAGACGCCAACTGGTCGGCCAGGACCCGTCCCAAATCGACATCATCACGCTGTTCTTCCGTGGTTATCTGAATCAGCACCAATAGCCACGCAGGTTCATCAGACACATTCCTGAATGTTCTGAACACACCGGGTGGAACGGATACAAAATCGAATTGACGGATAGAGGTCTTTTCCTCCCCCCGCTCACCCCATACGATCTCGAACTCGCCGCTGAGACAGAGGAAGTTTTCGATGGTTGTGTGCCGGTGTAATGCGGGGCCCGTTCCCGGCGGACAAACCGTCAGGTCGACCACGAGGCCTGCCGGGCCAGTCAACATCGCACCTTCCTGCCTGCCCTGGAAGCCCTCCGGAATCAACAGGGGATACACGGTATTCGGTGAGAACCGGTCGAAGACCTCAGTGGGTATACCCGAATGCTCACTGTGCTGGGAGTGGAAGTTCACCTGGTCAGGCCGGAAACGAACGATACGTTGCTCCATCTCTTCCGCTGTAGGAATTTTATCAGCCATTCAATATCTCGTCGTTTTTTTGGCGCTGTCGTCCCGGGGAAACCCGATCCCCGGCAGGACAATTCCGTGGCTCATCACCGATTGCCTCATCATCTTTCGTGACATATACCCACTGGTATTATTCAAGGTGTGTGACATGGGGTCAAAGACTAAAGGTTAGGGCATCCATAGGATACTGCTATGCAATGGCGTCAAAATACCCTGAGTAATCTGCTGCGAATGGGGTTAATCTAACGAATAACACGTACCTTACTCCCATTCGGGGCCGTCGAAAACACTGCGGCGACAGAGACCCGTCAGTTTTATTCCGGTTCCATAACCCATCGTGCCAGGGAAGGCGAACGACTGATTCAATGAGCAAGCTGACTGACTACACTTCCTATGCAGACGCCCAGGCCCACGCCAACTCGTCGGCACTCTGGAAGCTGTTCGATGGCGACCGCGACCGCTTCAACATTGCGAGTGAGTGTATAAAACGCCATGCGGACGGTTCCGGTCGGACGGCAGTGCGCATCGCGCATGCTGACGGCCGGGATGAATTCCTGAGCTTCGATCAAATCGCTGCCGAATCAGCGCGCTTTGCCCACTGGTTGGACGATCGAGGTATCGAGCCGGGTGATCGCATAGCATTCATGCTGGAGCCGTCGCTGGAGTTCTATGTCTGCCTGTTCGGCGCGATGCAGACCCGCGCAGTCAGTGTGCCCCTCTTTACGCTGTTCGGCCTGGATGGCTTGCGGCTGCGCGTAGACGACTGCAAGCCCAGCCTGCTGGTGACCAATGCCGCGAAGGCCGACATCGCCCATCGAGTGGATGGACTGGAGGTGGCCGTTGCGGACGAGGGTCTGCTTGCGCAGATGCAAAGCTATCCGGACAGCTACGAGCCAAAGACACATTCCAGTGATATGGCCGTATTCCAGTACACCTCCGGCACTACCCGTGAACTGCCCGAGGCGGTACGGCATACCCACCGCTCGCTGGTAACGCTGATGTTTGCCGCGCTGTATGGCACCGGCATTCGACCGGGGGACCAGTACTTTTGTCCCTCCTCACCCGCCTGGGGCCACGGACTGTGGCACGGAACCCTGGGTCCACTTGCACTGGGAGTAACGACCGGTACATTTTCCGGGAAGTTTGATGCGGTACGACTGATGAAAGCCCTGCAGGACTACGGGATCACCAATATGTCAGCCGCGGCCACGCACTACAGGATGATGAAGAATTCCGACCAGGGGGAGAACTTCAGGTTCTCCCTGGAAAAACTCTCTTTCACTGGCGAACCCTGTGATCCGGCCACGTTGGAGTTTATCGATCAGATATTCAAAGTACCGGCCTGCAGCATGTACGGGACCACGGAAATCGGCGTCGTCCTGGTCAATTACCCCGGGGCGGCAGATTTCCAAGTGAAGCCGAGTTCACTGGGCAAGCCGATTCCAGGTCTGAAACTGGAGGTACAGCGCGCTGACGGCAGCCCCACAGCGCCCGGCGAGGTGGGAGAACTGATGCTGTGGAAGGACGGCCACTGGCGGACTACCAGGGATCTCGCTCGAGTCGATGAAGATGGTTACCTGTATCACTGCGGACGTGCGGACGATGTCATCGTTTCCGCCGGCTGGACCATGAGCGCAGTAGAGATCGAGAACACGATGTTGAAGCATGACGACGTGCTGGAAGTGGCCGTGATCGGCGTACCGGACGAAACGCGAGGCCAGGTGGTCAAGGCTTTCGTGGTCAGCAATCGTGATGCCAGTCACCAATATATCGAGGAACTGCAGAGTTTTACCAGGGATCGCCTGGCACAGCACGAATACCCCCGCCTCGTTGAATTTGTGAAGGAACTTCCCAGAACGCCGGCGGGCAAGGTGCACCGGAAGGTCTTGCGAGATCGCGAAACCGCCAGAGCAGCCTCCACCAGCAATCAATGACCAGGAGAAATCTGAATGTCTGAAAATCGCTTCCCCAAAATTACCGAACAAGGCCTGGCGGATCTTCGCGAGCGCATTGGCGTAAAAATCACCAATACAATAGAACCCTGGAACTACGAGGCGAGCCGCGATGCCATCCGCCATTACGCACATGGTATTGGTGACGACAACCCGCTTTGGTGTGATCCCGAGTACTGTGCGAATACCCGGTACGGTGATGTGATCGCCCTGCCGAGTTTCCTGTTTACCACCAGTCGCATCATTTCCGGCTACTGTGGTGGCCTGTCCGGCGTGCACGCCATGTGGGCGGGTGCCGATTGGGAATGGCACAAGCAGGTGAAGCGCAACGACGTTATCACCACCGAGGCCTTCCTGAAGGATCTCATCGAGCACCAGACGTCGTTTGCCGGCCGATCGTTTCAGCAAATCTACCACGTCGACTTCTACAACCAAGACGGCGACCACGTCGCCGGAGCCGATAGCTGGGTATTCCGTACCGACCGCGACGAGGCGCGCGAGAAGGGAACCAAGTACACCGGAGTACGCGGCAAGGTCGAGCAACTGGCCGATGAACAACTGGCCGAATGGTCCAAGCTGTACGCCAATGAGGAGATTCGTGGCGCCACACCCCGCTACTGGGAAGACGTAATCGAGGGCGAAGAACTGCCTCGCATGATGAAGGGGCCGATGACCGTAACCGGTTTCATCTGTTACGCCCAGGGCTGGGGCGGGCTGTATATCCGTGCGAACAAACTGGCCTGGAAAATGCAGGAGGCTCACCCCGGCCTGGGCATCAAAAACCGCTTTAACGTCCCCGACTGCCCCGAGAGAGTCCACTGGGACGAGGATTTCGCACTCGAAGTGGGCGCGCCGGGAGCCTACGACTACGGCCCGGAGCGCTGCTCGTGGCTGACCCATCACCTGACCAACTGGATGGGCGACGACGGCTTCCTGCGCAAAACCAAGTGCCAGATCAGGCGCCACAATCCGGACGGTGACGTCATATTCATCGACGGAGTGGTGACCCGCAAGTGGGTTGAAGGCGGGAAACACCTGGTGGAAATCAGCCAACGCGCTGAAACGCACCGCGGCGAACTCTCCGCCTCGGGTGCCGCCGTGGTTGAACTTCCGGGTCGCGGCTGATCTCTCTTGCGGATATATTGTGGCGCTGCGCTCTCGGGGGCGTACCACCACACAACGGGATAAGGCCATGCATGAGCAGGACCGGCAGAACTGGAAAGGGCCTCTGGAAGGAGTGCGCGTCCTGGACTTCACCCGCGTTCTGGCGGGCCCTGCCGCGTCTCTCGCGCTGGCGGACCTCGGCGCTGAAGTAATCAAGGTGGAACCGCCCGGGTCTGGCGACGAAACCCGCATGTTTCCTCCCTTTCGCAATGGCGAGAGTCATTACTTCCTGAGCGTGAACCGGGGCAAGAAGAGCATCGTCATCGATCTGAAATCGGAGGCGGGCCTGTCCACCGCCAAGCAGCTCGCTGCGAAATGTGACATCGTCATTGAAAACTATCGGCCGGGAGTCATGGACAAGCTTGGCTTGGGCTACCAGACACTGTCGGCACTCAATCCCGGCCTGATCTATTGCTCCATCTCCGGGTTCGGCCAGGACAGCCCACTGAGGGATCGTCCATCCTTTGACATTGTTCTGCAGGCCTTGTCCGGAGCCCTCAGCGTTAACGGGGAACCAGGAGCGACCCCGACAAAACTGGGGATACCGATGGGCGATCTGGTGGGCGGGATAAACGGACCGATAGGCATACTGGCGGCTTTGCACGAGCGCAACTCCACCGGTCGAGGCCGCTTCATAGACATCAGTCTGCTCGACGGAATGATTGGCCTGTTGGGGTATCTGGCGCAACTGGCATTCTTTACCGGGGAGGATCCGGCTCCCCAGGGTTCCCAGCACCCGAACCTGGTACCTTACGGACAGTTTCCCGCAAAGGATGGGAACATTATCATCGCTTGTCTCACCAACAGCTTTTGGGAGCGCATTTGCGCTGCGCTCGACAGGGCCCAGTGGATTTCGGACCCCCGCTTCGATTCCATCGAAAAGCGCAGGGAAAACAGGGATCTGGTGAATTCCCTGATCTCTGAAATAACACGACAAAACACCCTGGCTGAACTGGAGCAGGTATTTCTCGAACACCAGGTGCCCCACTCCCCGGTGTTAGGCATTACGGAGGCGCTGAATCAGCCCCATTCAATCGCCCGTAATCTGGTGGTTGAGACCCATCACTCCGCATTGGGCGCTACACCGATTGTCAACCGCCCCATACTGTTCCCCCAGGATTCCCAGATTCCTCCCGCTGCTCCTCCGGTACTCGGAGAGCATACCAACGAGCTGCTGAGTGAACTATTGGGAATGAATGAGCGGCAAATAGAGGCACTGCGCTCGAGCGGAGCCGTCGAGTAACACCGAAAGACACTGGATTCCAGCTTGCGGAGCGCAACCAATAGCATTACTATAACATACGCTATATACGATGACCTGCCTGGTCCGATTGGGAGACACTGATGGATACCTCTGCATCTGTCCTGCAGGGACTGACTTTGGTTGATTTCGGATTGGGAATGCCCGCCGCCCTGGTGAGCAAGTTCCTGCGCGAAGCGGGAGCCCGCGTGCAGCGGCTGGAACCGCCCGACGGGGACCCGTTCTACAGTATCTATCCAGCCTACGAGGTATGGCAACTGCACAAGGAGCTGATGCCTCCCGGCGCCACCGCGGATTCCGTCGCTGAGCTGGTGGCCGCTGCGGATATCTGCGTGATCGGCGGCGAGGATTATCCCGGCCTGGAGTGGCGCTTCGATGCCCGGGAGATGTTGCAGAGCAATCCACGGCTGATCGTGATCGATATCGGGGCAGCGCCGGAAATCGATGGTGAAGATTCCCTTCCCGCCCACGAGTTGCTGGCCCAGGCGCGCTCGGGCTTCAGTTTTGAAAATTTCAGTAATCGCCCGATTGCCTTCAATTTTCCGGTAGCGAGCTATGGGGCGACTTTCAACGCCCTGGTCGGCGTCTTCACGGCGCTGATACATCGGGAGCAGACGGGCCGGGGCCAGGTAGTCTCGGTGTCATTGGTGGAGGGCGCGCTGGACGCCTGCCGTTCCAGCTGGTTCACCGCCGACCAGCCAGATCCCCGGTTTATGACCATGGTGCCCAAGGACTCGCGAATGACGATCTTCCGCTGCGGCGACGGCAAGTACGTGCACCTGATGATGGGTACACCTGGCGCAAAAGACAAGTTTTACAAGCTGCTGGGGCTGAAACCGGGAGAGTTCGCCGACACGCTCAATGACCGCGGCATGCCCACTGGCCAGGGCCCCGCTCACCAGTTCTGGGGCGATATCGAGGCCTTCGCCACTGTCATCGCCAACTATTCCAGTGAAGAGTTCATCGCCCTTTTGCTGGAGAACGAACTCCCCTGCGCACTGGTGGAAGCTCCCGGCGACTGCTGGAGCAATCCGCAGGTGGCGCACAACGGGATATTGGAAACCGATGACAAAGGTCGGCAATACGTCGGCTTTCCGGTGCGGGGGCTATGACGATGAAAGCGCCATTACAGAACATGCGCGTCGTGGATCTGGGCATGTATGTAGCAGGCCCCTACGCCTCCGTGCCCATGGCGGATCTCGGCGCCGATGTCATCAAGATCGAACCCCTGACCGGCGATCCGCAACGAAACCTGTGGCGACCCTTCGCCTGCTGCAACCGCGGTAAGCGCTCCATTCTGCTCGACCTCAAGCAGCCGGAGGGTATCGGGATCGCCAGAAAAATCTGCCTCAGCGCGGACGTGGTAAGCCACAACTTTCGTCCCGGCGTGGCCGAGCGCCTGGGGCTGGGCCATGACGACCTGAAGGAAGGCAACCCGGGGCTCACCTATATGGAGAGCAGCGCCTACGGTGATACCGGCCCCATGTCGAAATTACCCGGCTTCGACATGATCATACAGGCCATGTGCGGCCTGGAAAGCCACTGTGGCGGTGAGGATAACGATCCGCTCTGGCTGCGCTGGGCTCCAGTGGATTTTACCGGGGGCTACCTCGGTACCATCGGCATGCTGGCGGGTCATTTCCGCAGACTGCGCTCGGGCGGGGGGGGAAGGCTGTGCGTCAATCTCCTCGACAGCGGCCTCATGTTGAACTCGGAACTTCTGCAGAATAGCGACCAAAGTTTCGATGGCGCGACGACCATCAATTCTACCCTGACCGGCAACCACCCCGCCCAATCCATTTACCAGGCGAAGGACGGCTGGGTAGCAATAGTCGCCCGGAGTGCGGATCAGCAGCGGGCACTGCAAAGGACCCTGGACCTGACAGCAGACTTCTCTCACGATGATCTCGCCGGGGCGGCGGCCCGCCACGACACCGGGGAACTCCTGTCTCTGCTGCATGAGGCGGGCGTATGGGCGGAGCGTTGCCGGGATGACTTCGAAGCCATCCTGTTCAACTCAGATGCCTGGGAGCAGGCCGGCCTGCTGCGGGATCACCCCAATGGTCCCTGGGGCGTCACCCGACAGATCGGCAACTGCCTGCGGTTCTCAGACATGGAACCAGACAGGGAACGCGCCGGCCGCGTGCCCGAAGCAGGGGAGGATACCCGGGAAATCCTGGCCGAATTCGGCTATGACGAAGCGCATATTGACGATCTCTACGTCAGAAACATCGTCGCGTAGGAGAGAGACTGTATTTTGGGGGGTAACTGATCAGGCCCGCAGACGCGCCTTCGGGTCGTCGTCCTTGTCCATTGCGTCTACCAGGTGTTCCTTCAGTTTCCCGCAGGATTGGGCCTCGACTTCCCGGTAAAGATTTTCCTGGTCGCAGTCTTGGTCGATGCCCCTGACATGAATTCGTTCTCTGCTTTGCTGACGGATTACCGCTGTTCCCCGGCCACCTTCTGCAGTTCCGCAAAGGACTCCTGCAGGCACTGCCGGTAGAACTCCGGGTCGGGCATGGCCTCGCGGCAGGCCTGGAACGACACGGTCGCCGTGCCGCAGTAGCTGCTCACTGCGTGGAACAGACCCAGACCGTCCAGTATGGCGCCGATATTGCACATACCCGCCAGTTTCGCGCCGCCCATGTAGAGGGGGACCGGAGAACCCGGTACGTTGGTCACTATCGTATTCACCAACTTGGTCATCAAAGTGGGCAGGGCCCGGGATGCCAGAGAGGTCAGCAGGGCGGGCATGGATTTACTCACCTCCAGCATCACCTCCACCCCCAGGGCATCCTGGTAGGCCTTGGACTCGCCGGCACTCCTGTGGATGGCCAGTAAACGCTGGGCGGGATCCTCCACCAGGTTCTGCAGGCTCACCTTGACCACGCTCACCAGGTTACTGGCGTCGGAGTAGTCCGGTTTGTCGATCATGGGCCTGATATTGATCGGCATGCCCGCCGACAGGTTTCCCTCCGGCGACTCACCGCGGTGAGTGAGGTACCTTTGCATCGCGCCGGACACAATTGCGAGCATTACGTCATTGATCGTCACTCCGTCAAAGGCGTTCTTTACCTGCTTCATGTCATCGAGCCTGAAGATCGCGGCATCCATCACCAGGTGGCCGGAAACCCGGCCATTCAGACAGGTGCGCAGGGGGGGGCCGAGCGGAGCGAAGCGCTTTTCCTCCCGGCCCTTGCGCAGGCGGCGCCAGGCGGGAAAGGCCCGGGAAGCCAGATCAAACACGCGCCTCGGCTGGCGCCACAGGTTGACATATCCACGCGCCAGAATTTCGAAATCGCTGGGGCCGCTTGCCATCACCCGAGGTTCTCTATCCTCGTTCTCCGGAACTTCCGGAAAGGGCTCCGGATCGTGAATGGCAGTCACCAGTTCGTTGCCGGCAACGCCGTCGATCGAGGCATGGTGCAACTTCACATAGAGCGCGAAGCCGCCCTTTGGCAGGCCCTCGATATTGTCGAGCCCTTCTATGACATACACCTCCCACAGTGGCCGGGCCATATCCAGCGGGCGGGCATGCAGCCGCGCCACCTGGATACAGAGCTGGCGCCAGTCGCCCGGCTTGGGCAGGGCAATATGTCGTATGTGGTGTTCGATATTGAAGTCCACGTCGTCCACCCAATAGGGATGGTCCAGATCAAAGGGCACCTTGCGCAATTTCTTGCGAAGCACACTTTGCTTGCCGACCCGGTCATCAAACGTGGCCAGTATGTCCTTTAAGCGCAAGAAGCTTTTCTTCGCGGTGGACACATCTTAAAACATGAGGGTACCCACCTGCAGCGGGGTTCGGGGCCCATCCAGATGAATAAAGTTTGCGTCTATTCCCTCCAGTTGGTTCACTGCATTTACAGCGGGCATTGCACTTCTCTCCTCTTTCCCCGCTGAGTGGTAGCAGGTGGACAGGGAAGAATACTACAGATATGGTGCTCACTATATTCTGCCAGCTATATTTTGTCCGGTAATATGAACGAGCGAAGCATTCTCCTGATCGGGGCTACCGGCGGTGTCGGCAAGGTCCTGGCCAGGAGCCTGATGTCCCGTGGGTATTGGGTGATTGCAACTTGCCGCACCAAAAAACAGGGTCAGCGGCTGCTGTCGGATGGACTGTGCGAGCGGACCATACAGATGAACCTGGGGCGCACCCGGAGTATTGAATCCGCCTTCACAGTGCTGGAAGAGGAAGGCATCGACGCCCTGGCCGGCAGTATCAACTGCGCGGCCATCACCCGGGCCGCCATGCTGGAAACGATGAGCGAGGCCGACTTCAGGGAGATCCTGCAGATCAACGTTGCCGGCACACTGCGGGCTGCGCAGTTGTCGATTCCACTGTTGCGGCACGGGCAGGGACGGCTGATCTTCGTCGGCTCCTCGGGGGGCGATATCGCCCTGCCCGCCCTGGGTGGCTACAGTGCCTCCAAATTCGCGCTGGAGGCCCTGTCAGATGCTCTGCGGCGGGAACTGGCGCTCTGGAAGATTCCCGTCAGCCTGGTGAAACCCGGCCCCATCAAGACCAGTATGATGCTGCACCACCTGAAGGAAATCGACGGCATCATCACCGACAATCCCCGGGACGAGCCCGAGGAATACCTGAAGCTCTATCGCGGGCACCGGAAGCGCATGGAATACGGCTACCGCCATGGCGTGGCGCCGGAAGCCGTGGCGGCAACGATTCTGAAGGCGCTGGAAGAGAAGCGGCCGGCGGCACGGTACACGGTGGGTGTGCAACCCTCGCTGATCAACTACGCCAGTCGGTTGTTGCCGGATGAAGCGCAGGATCGCCTGCTCGTACTGGAAAATTTCCTGGCGGGAGAATAGAGCCCGCATATCTCACCGGGGTTCGTAGCGACGTTTGCCGCACAAGCCCGGGTAGATATGCGGGCTAATCGGGCTCCGCACCAACCACCTCGTAGCGTCCGAGTATCTCTTCCAGCTTGCGGCTCACCTTCGTACAATTGCGGATCATCTCGACCTTGGGCCAGGTGGCCCGTTCACCCTCGCGCAGCAGGAAACGCAATTCTTCCTCCGACCAGCGCCTGGCCAGCTTGCGCGGATCAAAAAAACGGTAGCTCGGCAGAATATTGATATCCCCCAGGTAATCCTGGGTGACCATGGAGTGCAACTGGCCCATGGCGGTACCCAGGGCCGGCGAGCGCCGCAACAAGGGTTTCAGCGCCTGGTAATTCAGTTCGATCAGCTCCCGGCCCATCCGCCTGGAGAAGCGTTTCAGGCTGAACTGCACACCCTGTTCCGTTTTCGGGTCGGACATTGCCCACAACACCAATGGATTGGTTTGGCTTACGATAAAGTGATTCACACCATACAGCCGCGCCAGGCGCTTGGCCGGCAGATCGCTGCTCACCGAACCGTCCACCCAGCGGCGGCTGGGCAAATAGGGCACGCGCTCACCGCGCTTGGATTTGGCCTCCAGCATCACCGGTTCCAATGCTCCCGGCACGGCGCAGGAGGCACTGACCGCGGAACGGATAGTGACATTGGGCGAGGTTACCGCATTGAGCAGCCGCGAGGTCTGGTTGGTTTCGGCGGGCGACACGGAAATGTTCACCGCGTGGCCGGTGAGTTCGTACGCCTCCTGAAAAGTCAAATCCCGCACAAAGTGCTCGCGCATGGCCTCGATATAGTTCCTGTCCAGGCGGCCCTCGCGCCCAAGAAACAGGGCATCGAGAATGCGCCGGTTTTCCCCCGCTTCCACAGGGATATTGGCCGGATCGAAAAAGTGCCGCAGTTCCTCGTCGGTGTGGGTACCCACCGTCGCGGCGATCATGGCACCGGCGCTGGAACCGGATATCACCCGCGGCAACAGACTCTGCTCCACCAGAGCCTTGATCACCCCCATGTGGAAAAAACCCAGGGTGCCGGCACCGCTCAACATCAGGGCGGAGCTGCCAAAGCAGTGCCGCGCCCGGTGAAAGAAATCCAGTTTCTCATGGGTATCCAGTTGCGGGCTGTCGCTGTTGGACAGGATATCCAGGGCATGGGCGATCTCGTCGATATACTCGGTAACCAGCCGCTTGGTGCCAAAGCGCGCCTGGCTGTAAAGGGCGGGGCGCCCCATACCGCCCATATTGCCGTGTATGCCCTGGTTCAGGGTGAACAGCAGGCCTGCGTGATCCTGCTGATGGTGCTGGTCCTGAAGTTGCTGCAGGCGCAGTCGAATCTCGGCGTGGTCGTACAGCGATGTGTGGTCGGTATCCCTCCACTGCTCCATACCGGTGAATTGGTCGTGCTGTTGCGCTATTTCGCTCCACTGCGCATAGCTCTGGGCCTCGTCCAGTTTCCTCTCCAGGCACCGGATTGTCTTCCCGATCGACCTATTCACGACCCGGGTTCGCCTTTGAGTAATCAGGCTTTTTTGTCATTGTGTCTACCTTGATCAGGAGTTGCGTCCGGAGCCCGCTTCTACGCCAGCATGCCGCCGTCCACCACCAGGGTGGAGCCAGTGGCCTGGCGGGCCTCGTCGCTGGCGAAATACAACACCGCGTTGGCGATATCCTCCGGTTCCGCAATCCGGCCGGTGGGCACACTGGCGGCCATTTTCGCAATCATGTCCTCGGGTACATCGTTCATCATGGGCGTATGGGTCAGTCCCGGGTGCACCGAATTGCAACGAATATCGTAACCGGCGCGCGCGCAGTGCAGCGCGACGGTACGGGTGAGGTTCCACACACCCGCCTTGGATGCGCCGTAGGCGGGCCCTACCACGCTGGCCCGCAGGGCGCCGATGGAGGCCACGTTGACGATGGAGCCACCGCGCTCCTGCATATGAACGACGGCGTACTTGCAACCGAGGAAGGTGCCGTCCAGGTTGACCGCCATCACCTTGCGCCAGCTCGCCAGATCGGTTTCCTCGATGGAGCCCTGGGCAGGTATGCCGGCGTTGTTGACCAGAATATCCAGACTCACCCCGGTGGCCTGCAACGAGGCGAAGGCCTGCTCCCAATCCGCCTCGACACTGACATCCAGCCGCAGACCAAGAGCATTGCCACCCTGCTTCGCAAGCTCCGCGGACCGTTCGGTGACCAGGGGTTCATCGAGGTCCGCCAACGCCACCAGCGCCCCCTCGCGGGCAAAACGCCGGGCAATCGCCAGGCCAATACCGCTGGCGGCGCCGGTTACCAGCGCCGTCTTACCCTGCAGGCGCCCAGCACTCGCGCCCTCATTTTTGGCTCTCACAATACATCTCTCATGTAGTCCGCATCACTGTTGCTGAATCGCGATACGCCCCCCAGCAGGGGCCGTCGATTGAACAGAATCACCACATCTTTCAGGCAGGAAGGCCCGGAACCCGCGAATTCGCCGCGCAACGCGCACTGCACCCAATCGCACACCCGCTCCCGCGCCAGGGCCGTCTCCGGCAGGAAGGGCTGCAACATGTGCACGTGCGGCATACCCCCCCAGACATGCACCTGCACGGGGGTGCGCGCCAGTGTGGCGGCGCGGGCATAACCCATTACGTCGTCCCTCAGGGCTTCCACACTCCCCACCAGCAACAGCACCGGCGGCAGACCCGCCAGATCCCCGTATACCGGCGAGGCGATTGGATCGGTGAGCTGGTCCGCATTCAGGTAGTACCGCTGTGGTGCCACGGCGGGCTGTACCACGTACATGGGATCCGTCCAGCGATGCAGCAACCAGGTGGCGCTGATCTGGGCAAAGTCCAGGGGCGGAGACAAAGCCACGGCAGCGGCGGGCTGCGGCAGCCCTTCGCGCTTGAGCTGGTTGAGCAGTGACAGGGTGAGGTTGCCTCCCGCGGAATCTCCCATCACCACGATATCACCCGGTGCATGGCTCTCCAGGAGGTAACGATAGGCCGCCAGACAATCTTCGGGGGCCGCCGGGAACGGGTGCTCGGGCGCCAGGCGGTACCAGGGCAAAAAAGCGGATGCGCCGAGTTCCCGGCACAGCAGAGACACCATGGCAGTGTGACTCTCGGGCAGACGCAGGATAAAGGCCCCGCCGTGCAGGTAGAGAATGACTTTGTCCGGCGCGCCGTCGCCGTTGTGCAACCAGCGACCGGCCACCGGCATTTCCTGTTCTTCGGTGCAGATACCCGCCGCCAGGGCGCCTGCCCGGCGCCGATCAGTACGGGCGAACATCTTCCGGAAGCCGGTCACATCCTCCCTCGGACGAAACAGCAACCGGCTTGCAAAGCGGGTAGCAGTGTTCAGTAGTTTTGAGCGCAGGCTTGCCATCGTGTCTATTCTTGATTCAATGCGCCGCCGCGTACCCCAAACATTCCGCTACTTCCAGACCTGACCCTTCCCTCCACTTATTCACAAGTACACGAAACGGGGCACCGAACTGAGCTCTGTAGTCAATTTTTCGAGTATGCAGGCCGATTCGCAGAATCGCAACCGCGGCGCAGCCAACTCTGAGCAGGGGTGACCAGATACGAGGAAATCTCCGCTTGCAGCCGAGCCGCACGTGCGCGAGCAAACCTCCGGCCACGGGTTATACTGTGCCCCAGTATGGAAACCGTAGATACACTGATCGTCCCGGGTTGGCTGATACCAGTGGTTCCCGAGGGACAGGTGTGGCAGGGACATGCCCTGGGCATCACCGGCGAGCGCATCAGCGGTATATGGCCGCCGGACGCACTGGGTTCGGTGGAGGCCGGGGAAGTGATTGAACTGCCCGGCCACGCCCTGTTGCCGGGTTTGATCAACTGCCACGGCCACGCCGCCATGTCCCTGCTGCGCGGCTACGCCGACGACCTGCCCCTGGAGCCGTGGCTGGAGCAACGCATCTGGCCGCTGGAGAGCGAATTCCTGAGCGAGGAATTCGTCCGCGACGGGGTCAATCTGGCGCTGCTGGAAATGATCCGTTCCGGCACCACCTGCTACAGTGACATGTACTTCTTTCCCAATATCGCGGCCCGCTGCTGCCTGCAGGCCGGAATGCGCTGCCAGCTCAGCTTCCCCATACTCGATTTCGCCAGTGCCTGGGCCAGTGGCGCCCAGGACTACATCGACCGGGGTCTGGCCCTGCACGACGACTACCGGCACAGCGAGCTGTTGCAGGTAGCCTTTGGGCCACACGCGCCCTACACCGTGTCCAGGCCGACGCTGGAAAAAATCGCCATCCTGGCCGACGAACTGGACCTGCCGGTTCAGATTCACTTGCACGAAACCGCCCGGGAGGTCGCCCACGCGGTTGCTGCCGGCGGCAGCCGCCCGCTGTCGGACCTGAACCAACTGGGGCTGCTGGGACCTCGCACCCAGTGCGTGCACATGACCGAAGTGAACCCGGAGGATATTGCACTGCTGGCGACCACCGGTGCCCACGTGGTGCACTGCCCGGATTCCAATATGAAACTGGCATCCGGAGTTTGCCCGGTAGTCGAATTGCAGGCCGCCGGGGTCAATGTCGCCCTGGGCACCGATAGCGCCGCCAGCAACAACGATCTCAGCCTGCTGGGCGAAATGCGCAGCGCCGGCCTGCTCGCCAAGTTGCACAACCGCGATGCCGCTGCCCTCCCCGCCAGCCGCCTGCTGAGCATGGCAACCATCGACGGCGCCCGGGCACTGGGCCAGGAGGAGCGACTGGGCAGCCTGGAAGTCGGCAAATTCGCAGACCTGATCGCACTGGACCTGTCCCACCCGGAAACCCAGCCGCTGTATCACCCCATTTCACAACTCATTTACGCTGGCGGCGCCAACCTGGTCAGCCACTGCTGGGTGGCGGGCAGGAACCTGATGTCCCGGCGCCAGGTACACACCCTGAACCTGGAACAGATCAGTGCCCGGGCAGCCGCCTGGCAAACGCGTATTCGCCGCTTTGAGGCACCCGCATGAATGCCACCGGGCAAAATGTGGACCCTGCGGAAATCGCCAAATTCGAGGCCCTGGCCTCGCGCTGGTGGGACAGGGGCAGTGAGTTCAAACCCCTGCACGACATCAATCCCCTGCGCGCCAACTACATAGACCAGCGTTCGCCCGTAGTCGGCCAGCGGGTGGTGGACGTCGGCTGCGGCGGCGGCATCCTGGCCGAGGCACTGGCCCAGCGGGGTGCCGAGGTGACCGGAATCGACAAGGGGGAGGCGCCGCTGGCCGTAGCCCGCATCCATCAACTGGAATCCGGCCTGACGGTGGATTACCGAAACAGCAGTCCCGAAGAATTGGCGGCCGCTGCTCCCCAGTCCTTTGACCTGGTCTGTTGCCTTGAACTGCTGGAGCACGTGCCGGACCCGGCCGCAGTGGTGGCAGCCTGCGCCGACCTGTGCAAACCCGGGGGCAACCTCTATTTCTCCACTATCAATCGCAATCCCAAATCCTGGTTATTCGCGGTGGTCGGCGCCGAGTACGTGCTCGGGCTGCTTCCCCGGGGAACCCACGATTACGCCAGGTTCATCAAACCCTCGGAATTGCATGGCTGGCTTCGCGCCGCCAACCTGGAGCTGCGGCACATCACCGGGCTGCGCTACAACCCGCTGAGCAAACGCTACTGGCTGGAACAGCACGATGTCAGCGTCAATTATCTGCTGCATGCGGTCAAACCCCTGTGAGCCAGAAGTTTTCCCCGCGCTTGCAGGCAGTGATCTTCGACCTCGACGGCACCCTGCTCGACACGGCACCGGAATTCATCACAGCGGTTCAGCAGTTGCGGCACGAGCACGGCATGGGCGGATTGCCCGCCGAGCGCATTCGCGCCTCGGTATCCAATGGTGCCCGCGCCCTGGTCACACTGGCGCTGGGGCTGGAACCGCAGGACCGGGAGTTCGAAAAAGAACGCCTGCGCCTGCTGGAACTCTACGGAGAGGTTCTGGGCACCCAAACCACCGCCTATGACGGTATGCAGGAGCTGCTGTCACAACTGCATCGGGGTGGCATTCGCTGGGGAGTTTCCACCAATAAACCCAGCATCTACGCACAACCGTTGCTGCAACGGGTGGGCCTGGAACCCGCTCCCCAGAGCCTGGTTTGCCCCGACCACGTCAGTCGGCCCAAACCGGACCCGGAACCGCTGCTGCTGAATTGCCGGCAACTTGGCTGCGACCCGAAGCAGGCGGTGTACGTGGGTGACCACCCGCGGGACATCGAGGCGGGGCGCGCCGCCGGCCTGGGCACCATTGCCGCTGCCTACGGTTACCTGGCGGCGGGCGACGACCCCGGCCACTGGGGCGCGGACGCCGTGGTTCGCGACTGCTTCGAACTGGCCCCCACCCTGGCTACCCTGCTGGACTGAGGAAAACCTGATGGAACGCGACATTGGAACCGACTATCGGGCCCCGGCGAAGTTGCTGCAGGGCCACAACATACTGGTCAGTGGTGCTGGAGACGGTATCGGCAGGGCTGCCGCACAAGCCTTTGCCGGCCACGGCGCCACGGTGATTCTGCTGGGGCGAACCCTGTCCAAACTGGAAACGGTATACGATGGAATCGTCGCTGCCGGCCAGCCCCAGCCACTGCTGTTCGAACTGGACCTGCTCAGCGCCGATCTGGCTGATTACCAACGGCTCGGTGATGCAGTCGACTCCCAACTGGGTTCTCTGCACGGCCTACTCAACAATGCCGGCATGTTGGGAGAACGCGCTCCGCTGGCCAGTGCAAACCTGAATACCTGGCAACAGGTGCTGACGGTAAACGTCACCGCGCAGATGCTTCTCACCCAGGCCGTGCTGCCGGCTCTGCAAAGAGCCGAGCAGGCATCGGTGGTTTTCACTTCGTCGTCGGTGGGTCGTCGCGGACGCGCCTACTGGGGTGCTTACGCGGTCTCCAAGTTTGCGGTCGAGGGACTGATGCAGGTTCTGGCCGAGGAGTTGGAAAACACCAGTGGCATTCGCGTCAACAGTCTCAACCCCGGGGCCACCCGCACCGCCATGCGGGCCGCCGCCTACCCGGCGGAAGATCCCGCCAGCCTGCCCGGTGCGGAGCAGCTCATGCCCGCCTACCTGTACCTGATGGGTAAAGACGGCGCTACGCTGCACGGCCAGACGCTGCGGGTGCGCCCGCCGACCCGCTGATATCGGAGCAGCTTACTTGACTACTTTCAGCGAGGGTTTGCGCTGCTGCCGGGGCGAAGTGGGGGGCGTGGGAGACTCGGGGCCTACCTCCCCTTCAAACATCATGCCCTGACCGTTTTCCCGGGCATAGATACCGATGATTGCGGCGGAGGGGACTACCACATCGGTGGCAATCCCACCGAAACGACCGTTGAAGCTCATGCAGGTATTGCCGATATCGAGGTCGGCCACCGACAGTGGTGAGATATTGAGGACGATCTGACCATTCTTGACGTATTGCTGGGGCACTTCCACCCCGTCGGCCATGGCATTGACCAGCACGTAGGGCGTACACTCATTGTCGAGTATCCAGTCGTACAGGGCGCGCATCAGGTAGGCTCTGCTGGAACTCATTGCCATGCCGTCAACCCACCCTCAGGCCCGCCGATTCACAGACGCATTTCATACTCTTGCTCGGACAGGCTGGCCTGAAACGGCTCCCGCTGGAACAGGCGGTCCATGTAGTCAAACAGAGGCCGGGATTGCTTGTTGAGCCGGTATTCGATACCCAGCACTGGCAGGCGCCACAGCAGGGGTGCGATGCAACAGTCCACCAGGGTGAATTCCTCACTCATGAAGAACTTCTTTTCGGCGAAAATGGGCGACACCGCCAGCAGTCCCTCACGCAGTTCGCGGGTGGCCTTGCTCACCACTTTTTCGGAACGACTGCGCAGGATGGCATCGGTCAGGGAACACCAGTCCCGCTCGATGCGGTGAATGTAGAGGCGGCTTTCGGCACGCGCAACCGGGTATACCGGCAATAGCGGCGGGTGGGGGAAACGCTCGTCCAGGTACTCCATCATCACCTTGGATTCATACAGCACCAGATCGCGGTCCACCAGGGTGGGCAAACTGTTGTAGGGGTTGAGGTCCGCCAGTTCCCGGGGTGGTCGGGCTTCATCTGCCGGTACCACATCGACAGTTACCCCCTTCTCTGCCAGCACAATACGCACCCGGTGACTGTAGTGGCTATTACTATCGGAGTAAAAGGTCATGGAAGACTGTTTTGCCACGGTGCCCATGTAAAAAACCTCGTATTTTACCCGGCTGGGGTCAGTGAACGTCTTTCCAGTATTCCCGGTCCAGCAGCCGGGTGAAAACAAAAAATACGGCGATAAACGACAGCACGTAGACACCGAGGCGTTCCCGTTTCAGGGCGGCGGGCTCACCCACGTAGGCGAGGAAATTGACCAGGTCGTACACTGCGCCGTCAAATTCCTCGGCGGACAATTCTCCCTCCTCGGCCAGACGCAGTTTGGCGCAGGGGTCCAGGGGAATGTCGCGGCCGGTCAGGGGATCGCGCCGGATATTGCCACGGGCTACCGCCACCGGATCCGGATCACATTCCTGCAACCCCTGCAGGTCCAGCAGGGCATGGGGCATGGCCACATCGGGAAAGAGCTGGTTGTTGACCCCGTAGGGTCGCTGCGGGTCCGCGTAAAACCCGCGCAGGTAGGTGTATAGCCAATCCACCCCGCGCGCACGTGCCACCAGCGTCAGGTCGGGTGGTGCGACACCGAACCAGCGCTTGGCCTGGTCCTCGTCCATGTTGTTTTCCATCAGTGCGCCGATTTTCAGTTCCGGATCGAACACCATGTTGTCGAGCATCAGGTCATGGGGAATACCCAGGTCATCGGCGACGCGCTCATAGCGGGAATATTGCAGGGAGTGACAGCCCATACAGTAGTTGATGTAGCTGTGGGCGCCGGCCTGCAGGGACGAGCGGTTCTCCAGGTCCACCTGCATGTGATCCAGCTCGGCTTGCTCTGCGCCCACGGCCTTCAAGGGCAGGAATACCAGCCCCAGGATCAGCAGCAGCGCCGCCATGGAACCCCAGAAGCCGATGCCGCCGTCGTCGGTGGTACGCTCGGGTACCGGTTTGGTTTTCTCCATGGCAGTCCATACCGGCATCAACAGGAAGAAGGCAAAATAGATCACCGAGCAGATTTGTGCCAACAGGGTGCGCGCCGGTGTCGGCACCCGAACTCCCAGTACTCCCAGGATGATGAAAGCGGAGACGAACAGTACCAGCATCAGCCGCGTCATGAGGCCGCGATAGCGCCAGGACCTGACCGGGCTGCGGTCCAGCCAGGGCAGGACGAAGGGCAGCGCCAGGGCCGCCGCGAAGCCAATGAAACCCCAGAACTTGTCGGGCACCGCCCGCAAGATCGAATAGTATGGAGTGAAATACCAGACCGGGGCGATGTGCTCGGGGGTTTTCAGGGAATTGGCCCGTTCAAAGTTGGGGTATTCCAGGAACAATCCCCCCATCTCCGGGAAGAAGAACAACACGGTGCAAAACACGAACAGAAAGACCGCCACCGCCGGCAGGTCGTGTACCACGTAGTAGGGGTGAAAGGGGACACCGTCCAGCGGCCGGCCCTGCTCATCCTTGTGGCGCTTGATATCCACCCCGTCGGGGTTGTTGGAACCCACCTCGTGCAGCGCCAGCAGGTGCAGCAACACCAGCGCCAGCAGGACGATCGGCAACGCCACCACGTGCAGGGCGAAAAAGCGGTTCAGGGTAATACCGGAAATCAGGTAGTCTCCGCGCACCCACACCACCAGTTCCTCCCCCACCACGGGTATGGCCCCGAGCAGAGAGATGATGACCTGGGCGCCCCAGTAGGACATCTGGCCCCAGGGCAGCACATAGCCGAAGAAAGCCTCGGCCATCACCACCAGGAATATCAACATGCCGAAAACCCAGATCAGTTCCCTGGGTTTTTTATAGGAGCCGTACAGCAGGGCCCGGAACATGTGCAGGTAGATCACGATAAAGAAGGCGGAGGCGCCGGTGGAGTGCAGGTAACGCAGCAGCCAACCACCATCGACGTCGCGCATGATGTACTCCACCGAGGCGAAGGCGCCCTCTTCGGAGGGTACATAACTCATGGTCAGCCAGATGCCGGTAATCAACTGATTTGCCAGCACCAACAGTGACAGCGCACCAAAGTAGTACCAGAAATTGAAATTTTTAGGGGCGTAATAGCGGCCCAGGTGGGTATCCCAGCCACGCTGAATGGGCAGGCGTGCATCGACCCAGTCGCGCAAGCCGATCAGTACTTTAGTCATCAGGCAGCCTCCTGATCGACGCCGATGACGATGACCTGATCGTCCTGGAAGGCATAGGGTGGAACCTCCAGGTTGGTCGATGCCGGCACCCCGGCATAGACCCGACCCGAAAGGTCGAAACGGGAGCCGTGGCAGGGACAGAAAAACCCGCCCCGCCAGCTTTCACCACCGAGATCTGCAACCCCGACCTCGGGGCGGAATTTCGGTGTACATCCCAGGTGGGTGCAGAGGCCGATCACCACCAGGATTTCGGGCCTGATGGAACGCGTCGGCATCGCCACGTAGTCCGGTTGTTGTGAAATTTCTGAATCCGGGTCTTTCAGTTCGGGTTCGAGGGCATCGAGTTCGGCAACCTGTTCGCTGGTGCGGCGCATCACGTACACCGGTTTGCCGCGCCACTCCACAACCACCATCTGACCGGGTTCGATTTTGCTGACATCGAACTTTACCGGCGCTCCCGCCGCCCTGGCGCGAGCGCTGGGGTTCCAGGACGCCACAAACGGCACCGCCGCACCCGCCACGCCCGCGGCGGCAACCGCGCTGGTGGCCACACTCAGGAAGCGCCTGCGACCGGTGTTGACACCGTCACTACTCATTACTGGATATTCCCCCGTCTACATTTCCGTTGTTGATATCGGCATTCAGATACAAGGCATGGAACGCCGCCACAATGACCCCGAATGCCACCGTACACGACTGGCAGTTATCGCTTGGAATACTGCGGGCGTTTGCGCGCCTTGCGCAAACCGACCTTCTTGCGTTCGACCTCGCGCGCGTCCCGGGTAACAAAACCCGCGGCGCGCAACGTGGGGCGCAACGATTCATCGTAGTGCAACAGTGCCCGGGTAATGCCGTGCCGAATGGCGCCGGCCTGACCGAAACTGCCACCGCCGTTGACTGTGACCCGGATGTCAAAATTGGACTCCAGATCAGCCAGTTGCAGAGGCTGGCGTACGATCATGCGTGCCACCTCGCGGCCGAAGTACTGGTCGAGAGGACGGCGGTTGATAGTGATGCTGCCCTTCCCGGTGCGCAGGAACACTCGAGCTGTCGAGGTCTTGCGGCGACCGGTTCCGTAATATTGCTTGGCTGGCATGGCAGTCCTTAGATGTTGAGCGGGCGTGGTTGCTGGGCGGCATGGGGATGCTCGCTACCCGCATAGATTTTCAGTTTCCTGAACATGGCCCGACCCAGGGGGTTGCGGGGCAGCATGCCTTTTACCGCACGCGAAAGCACCTTCTCGGGAGCCTTGTCCAACAGTTTCTCAAAGGAAATGGACTTGAGCCCACCCGGGTATCCACTGTGGTGATGATAGATTTTGTCACTGCGCTTGTTGCCGCTGACTTTCACTTTGGCGGCGTTGATAACGACGATGTAATCACCCGTATCGACGTGTGGCGTGTACTCGGCCTTGTGCTTGCCGCGCAGGCGGTGTGCGATTCCGCTGGCCAGACGGCCCAGCGTCTTTTCCTCCGCATCCACCAGGTACCAGTCGCGCTCGACCAGGTGCGCCTTGGCGCTGTAGGTTTTCATTGTTCCTGCCTTGCCGGGCCTTCCGTTTTGAGAGCGGCGATTCTACCTATCCGACCACGGCAATACAAGACGGAATTCCGTGTCTTTTGAGGTCCTGGATGATGCTGAATCAGTGCCGCAGGTCGGGAGTGCGCGCCAACACCTGCAGTGCGTCGGGGCGCAGGTGGCGACGGGCAATTTCTTCCCTGAGCAGGCCTTCCGTCAGTTGGCCGCAGTCGAGGCATTCCTTGAGCAGGCCAAAAAAGTAGTCCTGTTGGCGCTGGTCGGGATGCTGGCGGTAGCGCCCCAGCAGCGCGTATTCCCCCAGCCAGCGGGCGCGGGCGCGGTTTAGCCGCCGCAGCAGCGGCAGGCGCTTGAATTTGTCGGCGGGCGTGTAGTCCACCGGCAGACCGGTCTTCCAGGGCTGGGTGCGACGCTTGGTGTTGTGCAGCAGCCGGGTGTCGTCATCGAAGTGGTCGAAGTCGTTCCAGCAGGGCTCCAGAAAGCCGACATTGGCCGGGTCCTCATGGGCCAGTACCATCCACTCCTTGTAATCGCGCTCGAATCGGAACAGTTCCTCGAACTGGGCTGGCCCATCCCAATGCCGCAGCCGGGCACAGTCCAGCAGCATGACGCTGGTAGCCACGAGGTGTTGCTTGGCAGCCTGCCGGTAGCGGTGCCTGCCCATCACCGCGGCGCCCTCCATATCGCGGCCCAGCAGTTCACAGATATCGCCCACCGCAAAAATGTCGGGGTCCATCACCACTGCCCGGCCCTGCCACTGCATCAGCGCGGGAGGCAGAAAACGCAAGGGAGTAAAGGATTGCAGATCGTCCATGCGCCAGGTGCGTGAACTGCCGGCACGCAGGTAGTCCTGGCCTTCGCGCGCACTGAGATAGTCGAAGTCACGGGTATGCAGCAACCGGACTTCAAACTCGTCCGCAGTGCGACTGTTGCGGCGCAGCGAATACTCGGCAACCAGTGCGCCCAGCCACTGACGCTCGTTGGTGTGGATGAAGACGCAGTTGGTCACAAATCGGCCTCCTCACTGGCAGTGCGGGCGGGCACTGCAACAGGGGTGCAGGCTACAAGATGATCGCCCCGCTCTCAAGCTTGTGATAGATTGGACGGCCCGTTCCGTGCCATTGCGTATCCGACATGAAGCTGATGAAGTGGCAGCGCCATCTGCCGGAACGGAACATCGCAAGCCTTTGCGCAGCCGTTGTCGTCAGCTGTTGGCTACTGCCGATGGCCGCGCCGGCAACTGCCGCTCCACCCTGGCAAACGCTGCATTATCACCAGGCCTCTCCGCTGGGAGGCGTCACCGCCGAATTGGCACTGCAGCCGGTTCGCAACGCGCGGGGAAGCTGCCACTGGCAGTTGCAGGTGGACGCCAGCCTGGGGCGACACAATCGGGAACAGGTTACCCTGCTGCTGGCCTCTCCACGCGGCAACATACTTGCCAAACGGCGCTATAGCGAAGGCCGCCTGAACCGGCGTTTCAAGTCCTTCGACTACGCGGCCGAGAACATTCTGCGGCAGCGCAGGGAACCGGCCCAGGGCGAACACCGCTTGCCCCACCAGCAGTGGAGTGACACCAGCAGCGAGTCACTGGCCCTGCCCGAAATGGACGCTCCCCTGCTGACACCGTACGCTCTGCTGCTATTGGCAACTGCCGGCGAATTGACCGCGGTAGACAACAGCCTGACAGTCTATTTGCACACCGACCACAATTTTTACCGGGCAACGTTGCGCAACCAGGGCCAACAGCCAGTTGCCGTTCGCTACCGATTGCAGGGAGAAGGAGGGCAACTGGTGGAAGGGACCGTCTCCGCGGACCGCATCGAACTGCAGGTAGTGCCGGTACGGCAGCCCGAGCAGAACGATTTTGAGTTGATGGGCTTGCGCGACCAGGTGTATTTCCTGGTGGACCGGGAAACTCGCCTGCCGCTGCGAATTTCCGGGCGGGTACCCCATTTCGGCGAGACCCATATCGATCTGTCCGGTGCCAGCCTTTGATCGGCCTGATCAGCAATCCGAACAGTGGCCACAACCGGGACCGCTTCGAGCGCTGGACGCGCCGGCTGGATGACCAGCCCAATATTGTCCACTGCGTTACCGACGATGCGCAGCAGATAGCAGCCGCTCTCGACCGCCTGCGGCGACAGCCACTGCAGGCGTTGGCCATCAACGGGGGCGACGGCACGCTCGCTGCCACGCTGGGCCACGCCCTGGAACAGCGGGTCTTCAACGAGTTGCCGCCGGTGCTTCTGCTGCCCGCGGGCACCGCCAACATGAGCGCCGGCGATGTCGGTGTGCGCGGCACTCCGGCAACCGCCCTGAAAAAGTTCTGCGCCTGGAGCAACGGTGATCCGGTGCCATCCGAGCGCATTCAACGGGTGATGATGCGAGTCTGTATCGACCCGGACAGCCCACCCCACTACGGCATGTTCCTGGGCGCCGGGGCGGTTATCCAGGGTACCGAATACGCACATCGGGAACTGCATTCGCGAGGTCTGCGCGACGATTTCAGTGTCGCCCTCGGGGTGCTGCGCACCATTTGGGGCCTGCTGCGCAGGGAGGCGCAATTTCACCGTCCGGTAGACGTGGAACTTCAGTTACAGCAGCTATCGGGCCACCACCAGGCCCTGGTTCTCCTCATCAGCAGCCTGCAACGCCTGTTCCTGGGCAGCAATCCGTTCTGGGGTCGGGAGCCAGGGGCCCTGAGAACGACCGTGATCGAGCAGCACTGCCGGCGATTGCTGTACAGCCTGCAATCCATTCTACGGGGCAGGCCCAATCGCTTCGCCCGGCCCGAATACGGCTACTTCAGCTACAACTCCGACCACATCACCTTGCGGCTGGACTCCGAGTTCAACCTGGATGGAGAGATACTGCGCAGCCGAGCCGCTGACGGTACGATCACCATCAGCGCCAGCCAACCGGTCACTTTCATCAGGTTATGAGCGGCTTTCCCACCATCGCCGGACCCAGCGCGGACACCGACCCGGCCCTGGCCGCACTACTGGCGCCACTGCTGGAGCGGTACCGCGGCGCCATCAACTGTGTCCTGGTGTATGGCTCGTGTCTGCGCAGTGGCGACATTCACGACGGTTTGCTGGACCTGTACCTGATCTGCGACGACTATCGTTCGGCCTACGGGGCGGGGCTTTCGGCCACCGCCAACTGGCTGTTGCCACCCAATGTGTTCTACGCCGAGACGACGCACCGGCAGCGGGTGGTGCGCTGCAAGTACGCGCTGCTGTCCTCCGCGCAATTGGCCCGCGCTACCGGCGGCACCACCCTGGAATCCTATTTTTGGGGGCGTTTTGCGCAGCCGGTTGCCATTGCCTGGCAGCGCGACCAGGACAGCGGCCGCCAGGTGAGGGAATGCCTGCTGCGTGCGGTCACTACCCTGTTACGGGCCGGACTGCCCACGCTGCCCGCCAGCGGCACAGTGCAACAACTCTGGCAGCACAGCCTGTGGTTGAGCTACCGCACCGAACTGCGCGCCGAACGCGACAGCCGTGCCGGGCAACTGAGTGCCAGTGGCAGCGGGCATTTCGAGCAGGTAACCCGCCTGGCGCAGGCGCAGGGACTGGCACTGGAACTGTGGAGCGACGCCGGCCAAAGCCACTACCGCAGCCACTGCACCGCTCTGCAACGTGCCCGCGCCCGGCTGGCATGGCCGTTGCGAGTCGTCCTCGGCAAGGCGCGCTCGGTGCTGCGCCTGCTCAAGGCATTGTTCACTTTTGACGGCGGGCTCGACTACATCGCCTGGAAACTGGAACGCCACTCCGGTCAGCAGATCAGCATTCCACCACGCGTGCGGGAGCGACCACTTCTCTACTGCTGGGGGTTTTTCTGGCGGCTGTATCGACGGGGGGTATTCCGGTAGGTGACTGGACGCGGGGCCCGCGTTGCATCATCGGGGCCATTCCTGCGGTGCTTTTCAATCGCAGCGACAGGGCGATGCCCAGTGGCAGCCAAAGCACAAACAGCACAAATTCGATCTTTTCGATGATCCTGTCGCCGCCGAATACAAAGGCCACGCACCCTGCCGCCAGCAGGCTCAGGCCGATTCGCGCATTCACGTCATCCAGGTATCTCGTCAAGCGCAGCCCGACACCCAACAGGGTCCCGACGAACAGCAGCAGCCCGATCAGGCCACCCTGCCACAGCACCGTCAGGTACATGTTGTGGGTACCTCGAATCTCCCGGTCACCAACGGTGGTCCAGTAATCGGTGAGATGGCCCCAGCCGTACCACGGCTTGCTGGCGATCAGGTCTGCTGTGGCAGCAGACCAGATATCCAGCCGCAGACTCCCTCCGCGCGGTAAAATCAGGGCGTACAGGTCGAGGTTGTGCAGCGCCAGGTAGAAAATACCCAGGGCCAGCGCCGCCGCGCCCGCCAGGCCCGCCAGCAGGCGGTGCAGCCGTGGCCGCAGCACGGCGATACCGTAAACCGCCAGGCAAGTCGCGGCGGCCAGCCACGCCGCCCTGGTATCCGTCAACAAGGTCGCCAGGCAGAGGATGAGCACGGCGAAAGCGCCCAACACCCGCCAGTGGCGATGATCGGCAAACAGCAGGGTCAAGGCAAAGGGCAGCGCGGCACAAAATATGCGCCCGGCGCGGCCGGCGTTGTCGAAGCGGAGCAAACCCTGCAGGCGGCCATCCCCGGGAGGCTCGACCAGGTAACAGAACAGGGCGATTGCGGCACCGGCCACTGCCCCCGCCACCACCGCCCGACTCAGCGCGACACCAAAGTCTGCGCGCCGACCGATCACTATCACCACTGCAAGAACGAAAGTGGCGGCCATTGCCGCCCGCAGCCACACCTGCCCGACACCTTTCACACTGACCTCCACCGACCACAGCGTGCTCAGACTCAGGTAAGCCAGCAGTGCGGTGCCCAGCCAGAACAGGGGGTCGCCGGTTATCTGCCAGTGGTTGCGCTCACCGGCGGGCAGTTTGCACAGCGCGTACAGCAGCACCCCGAAGAACAGGGCATCGAAGGGCATGGGAACGACGTAAACCGTGGCCAGCATGAGCATGACCAGCCAGGATAGTGAATTGATGGTCGCGAAACGGGAACCGTTCAAACTGAAAATCGAACTGACGGTATCGATGGGTATTCCCTCATAGGCCGCGAATTATCCATACCCCCCCATGCGAGTCAACCGCGGGCGGTGCCGGCAATCCCCTACTGGAAATCAACCCCGAACTAGTCCACTATTCGCCGCTGCCATCAGCCAACCATTTCAGCGCCCGGCGCTTTCATTGCCGCCTCCGGACAGTGTATCGACGTGAAAAAACTGCAATCTGATGCGCTCCTCAACTTTGCCCGGAGCACCCGCAACCGGATACCACGCAAGCCGTACTGCCTGCTGGCAAATACTGTTTACGCCGCGCTCGGCAACCGGCACCGGATCTCTCCGCTCCCCGGGGAACCGGTATTTCGTGCCGATGACGGCGAAACGCGCATCCATTTCTGCCGGCTGCGGCGCAGCTACCGCTTCAAGCGCGGGGTGATGCGGCGGGTACGCGACCTCGCCCACGAGTACCACCTGGAAGTGATCGACCTGAGCAATGGCGGCCTGTTCGTCGACTCCGGCGCCAATATTGGGGAACTCGGCCTGTGGGCGCGAGCCCATGAACTCGACTATATTGCCTTCGAACCAGAGCCGCTGGAGGCGCGCTGCTGCGACCTGAACAATTTCGGTGGCCAGCCGGGCACGCGACGCGAGGCCCTGTGGAACGAAGAGACGACGCTCTCGTTCTACTCCAAACCGGAGTCGGCCGACAGCTCAATAATCGACATGCCCGGTTCCGTCTCGCGCACCGAGGTGCCGGCGGTAACCCTGGACGGCGCACTCGACCTGTCCGGCGTGGAGGGAACCGTCATTTTCAAGGTGGAAGCCGAGGGAGCGGAGCCGGAAGTCCTCGAAGGCGCCACCAAATCGCTGGCCCGCATCGACTGGGTGGCGCTGGATTGCGGCTACGAACGGGGCCAGCAGCAGGCACATACCTTTATCGAGACCAATGTCTTTCTCTACGATCACGGCTTTGTTCCGCGCCACGCCGACATCAGGCGCAACCGCATACTCTATCAGAACACCCGGCGCTGACGCGCCGGCAATGGAAATGGCCGACGCTATCCTCTATAGTCGGCAGGCTCCGGCAGCGACCAGAAACCACCATGGACTACTGCGTTTTCATACAGACCAATCACAAGCAGATGACCGGGGCCATCGTCGGCGAATACGCCCTGCGGCGTTATTCAAGCCATAACGACCGCTTTGAAATCAGGATCATCGACAGCCGCGACTACCCCATGTTCGCCGCCCGCGAGGGCCAACTGTACCTGCGCGACGGGGTCAAACGCGTCTGGCGCAACGACGACCTGCAATCCTTTACTCCCACCCGCTTCATGCCACCCGAGTTGATGGGGTACCAGGGCCGGGCGCTGGTCATCGATCCCGACATTTTCGCCAGCGCTGATGTCTGGGAGTTACTGTCCCGGGACATGCAGGGCAAGGCCATCCTCTGCCGGATGCGTTCGGGTCCCAAGGGGCTGGTCGACCGCTGCTTTGCCAGCAGTGTCATGCTGCTGGACTGTGCCCGCCTGCGGCATTGGGATGCGGAAGCCACCTTCAACGCCATGTTCGACCTCGAGCAGGATTATCAGCCATGGATCTGTCTGAAGCAGGAGGACCGCGACAGCATCGGTTTTTTTGAGGCGGAGTGGAATGATTTTGACCGATTCACAACCGCCACCCGATTGCTGCACACCACGCGCCGCAAGACTCAGCCCTGGAAGACCGGACTGCCCACCGACTGGCGTCCGGCCGAACGCTTTCGGCTGTTCCCCCCGGCTGCCTGGCTGCTGCGCGCCCGTCGTCACCTGTTCGGCGAATACGCCTTTCTCGGCAACTACAAGCCCCACCCCGACCGCAACCAGGAGAATTTTTTCCTGGCCCTGCTCAAGGAGTGCCTGGAATCGGACCGCATAAGCGAGCAGTTCCTGCGCCAGGAGATGGCGCAGAATCATGTGCGCCACGACCTGTTCGAAGTGTTGGCACAGACCCGCGAGTTGCCGCCGGCGCCGCTTCACCCCCTCTCCGACCCCATCGAAAAAGCCGCCTGACAGGTGGCGAAATTTCAGTAGAATTCACTTCCCGTGTGGAGAGGTGCCGGAGTGGCCAAACGGGCTTGACTCGAAATCAAGAGTACGGTCTGTCCGTACCGTGGGTTCGAATCCCACCCTCTCCGCCAATAAATCAAGGTCTGTACCGGAGACATTCTTTACAGATCACCCCGGCCCCCGCTTCGTCAATCCGGCGTCCTTCACGATCACCCCGCAGGCGGCCCGACTTCCGCCGGCACAACCGGCCACTTCTCCGCCCGGACAGTAGGAGTCGGGCTTGGTGTGGATTATGAAGGCGCTGCCGTCCTCGTCGAACAGCGTCAGCGGTCCGTCCGACAGGGTGACGCGAGTGGTCAGCGTCGTGAGTGTACCTCCGCCGACCCGTTCCCCCTCGCTGTCGCACTCCTCCGCCGACGGGTCGCAGACTTTCAGGTTCACCAGATCGCCCGCATGAAACGGATGGTTGCCGTCGGGACTCGTGTTGCCGTGAGGCCCGGGATCAAAGTGCCCGCCGGCCGCGGAACATGGTTCGCACGCTCCCGTTTCGTGAATGTGAACGGCATGGTTCCCTCCGCTGAGGCCACGCCGCACATCGATCTCCACATCGACGGTCTTCACGCCCTCGGCGGAGGGCCGCTCGCGCAGCAGGGCCCGGCCAATCCGCCTTTGCGAGTCGCAACTCATGATGGTCGCCGTCGCCGTGATTTCCCTGATTTCGTCCGGCTGGGGTTCGTCCACCCCGTACGCGCCGTGGCAAAGCAGCGGCAGGAGAATCATAGCTGTTGCCCGCCAGGCCCAACCCGGCGACCCGTGCGCTGAAGTCATTTTTTCCTCCGAATCCGAAACGTCCAGGGGGACAGACCAGGCCACCGTAACACCAAGCTCGGTGAGCGGCAATCGCGCAGACGCCTAGCCGCCCTGCCCCTCGGCGATCTTGCGGTCCACGAACTCGTGCATCAGGGTAATACGCTGCTCCTGGTAACGGCCCAGGGTCACCTGGGAGCGCTCCGCGCCGGCAGCGCGCATACCCGCCTGGATATGCGGCAGGTTTGACATGTCCTGGTCGAATACGTGGGCGATGCGCCCCCACTCCGGCAGGCTCGAGAAGAACTCGTCAAAATTCAGGTAGGTCACCGGCGCCGACGGTGGCCGCGGCGCCCCGTCGGGGCAGGGAGCGGTCAGGCGCACGGTAAACAGCGATTCATTCGGGTTGTCCCCCAGGGGCAGGAACTGGTACATCAGGGGCAACCCCTCACCGAGCCAGGGCCCGAAATTGGGGAACATGGCGTACTGGGTGCTGTCCAGCAATTCCGAGTCACACAGGTGGCTGGTATCCGCACCCAGGGTCTTGAACAGCTCTCGCCGCCAGGCCGCCACATCCCTGCGCCCGAAATCCGGCATCTCGTCGAAGGCGGGCAGGCTGGCCTCCGCCGCCGGGCCCAGGGCGTTGGCGAAGGATCGCGCTGCATTGATTGCCGCCTGGCGCGCGCTGACCTCGTCCCCAAGACTCGGGCTGGGTACCGCCGAGGGGGTGATCAGCCGGCTAATCACCGTCTTGCCGTTGTCGTAACAGTCGTACTTGGTATTGGCGTCACCGTTGAAATCCACCGCATCAAAGTGCGTCTCCGCCACGTGATAGGACTCCAGGAAAGCGGCCCACACGTGCTTCCAGTTGGCGCGAATTTTCTTTTGCGTCACCGCCAGCGTAAAGCGGTTGCCCAGGTCGAAGTGATTGAAGTGCTCCGGCAGGATGCCCAGGGCATCTTCCAGGGGGCCCGCGTCCGGGTCCGGGTTGATAAACAGGCAGCCACCCCAGCGCTCCAACCTCACCTCCACCAGGCGGTAGCTGTCGTCCACCTGGGGAAAGTCCCAGCGGCCGGGAATGTTGTGCACGGAACCGTCCAGGTTCCAGGTCCAGCCGTGAAAGGGACAGCGGATGTGGTCGCCGCCGAAAATGCCGCTGCACAACTTGGTGCCGCGGTGCAGACAACTGTTGTGAAAGGCGCGGAATTCGTCGTCGCCACTGCGGATGATGATGAAAGACAGGGGCCCCACCTCGTAGGGATAGCGGTCGCCTGTTTCCGGGATGTCTTCCTCCCGGCAGGCGTACTGCCAGCTCTTCTTCCACACATGCTCCATTTCCAACTCGGCATAGGCGGAATCGAAATAGGTACTGAAGGGCACAGTTCGCGGCTCGGGGTAGTAATTGCCCTCCGCCTTCAGGCAGTCGGGCACAGTTTGCGAGTCACTGGCCAACAGATCCCGCACCAGCGGGCTCTCTTTCGTGCCGAAACCTTCGATTATCCCGGTCATCAGTATTCACCTCTGTCTGTCATCGATTCAATCAAGATACACCATCGGAAATATCGTTACATGGATTACCACCTGAATGGAATACAAGCGGCAACGCTACGTCACTTTTTCATAACGGTAGATACAGTAATCGTACTATCATGGTGGGCAATTGCCAGCCAACGTCGCTCCGGCGACGCCGTGACAGGAAAGGACCATATGCCGGTGGAGAAATTTGCCTACAGATTCGTCGACGATCTGGTACTGGGCGTTATCCGGCATCGCTACCTGGTGCTGTTTCTCACAGTCATTGCCGCCTGCGCGATGTCCAGCGGCCTGCGTCACGCCACCCTCGACCACAGCTACAAGTCCTATTTGGCAGACGATCACCGCTACCGGCTGATGATCGATCACATGGAGGACAACTACGTCAAAGACGACAATATCTTCCTCATCGTGCGCCCCGGGTCCGGCACTGTCTACCAGCCGGAAGTGCTGGGAGTCATGCGCGAAATCACCGAGGCGGCCTGGGGCCTCAGCCACGTGCGGCGGGTCGACTCGCTCAACAACTATCAATACACCTACGCAGAGGGAGATGAACTCATTGTCGACGATCTGGTGCCCGCCGACCTGGAACTGTCCCGGAAAAATATCGAGCGCATCGCCCGCATCGCCAGCCGGGAACCGCAACTGAGAAACCTCCATGTGAGCGAAGACGGTGGTGCGGCTGCGATCAATATCATCTTCCACTATGACGATCGGGACGTGATCGCCAATATCGAACTGGAAAACGAGTTTCGAACCATGCTCGACGGCTTTGTCAAACGCTACCCGAATATGGAATTCAGGCATGTGGGAATAGTAACCGGGCACGCCGAGACAGCCTTCCTGGCCCTTCACGATGTGCTCACCCTGTTCACCCTGGCCAGCGTGCTGGTGATTCTGGGAATCTACTTTTTCCTCGGAAACTGGGTCATCACCATTGCCTGCCTCGCAGTGATCGCCCTCACCATCCTGTCGACCACGGGTCTGGTCGGCTACAGCCGCACACCCTTTACGCTGCCAACCTCCAGTGCGCCGATCATGATCATGACACTGGCAGTCGCCGATTCCATTCACATTTTGATGACGCTGAAGAAACTGATGCTGCAGGGGGTCGAGAAGAACCCTGCCATAGTGCAGGCAGTAAAACAGAATATCGTCGCCATCCTGCTGACCACGGTAACCACGGCAATCGGCTTTCTGATGTTCAATTTGAGTTCTTTCGAACCGCTGGTCGGGCTGGGTAACATCGTATCCGTGGGTATCGTCCTGGCATTGCTCTTCTCAATAATTTTTCTTCCCGCATTCCTGTCCTGTGTCCCGTTTCATATCGAGGCGAGCAGTCGCACCGACAGAGCCACGCAATTCGCGGCGTTTCTCGCCGACCGCATTCCCGTCCACCGGCGAAAACTCACGGCGATCAGCGTCACCGCCTGTGTGGTGGCGGCCTTGCTGCTGCCCCTGAACAGTCCGAAAGACAATATGATCTGGTTCTACGGGCCCGACTCGCTCTACCGGCAGAACCATGAGTTCAACCAGGCCCACCTGACCGGAAGCGGCAATCTGATCGTCGCCATCGAATCGGATACCCCTGACTCGGTACACGAGGTGGAATTCCTGGAGCGGATCGACGCCTTCGCAGACTGGCTGCGGGAACAGGACTCCGTACGACACGTATTCAGCTACACCGACGCGCTAAAGCGTATCAACAGGAACCTGCACGGTGACAATCCGGACTACTACCGGCTGCCGGAAAGCCGCGAATTGGCATCGCAGTACCATTTGCTCTACGAAATGTCCCTGCCCTACGGCCTGGATCTGACCAATCAACTGAATATGGACAAATCGGGGATTCGACTGGTTGCCACCATTAACGACGAAGACTCGGTCAACACCCATGCCGCAGCAGTCAGGCTGGAAGAAAAGCTGTCCGAGGCGTTTCCAGAGTATTCAGTCTACACTGCCGGTGGTGTTTTTCTGGTCAACGACCTCCTCTACGGGGTGATGAGAGATTCCCTGTCCACTTCATTGCTGTCTTTCGCCTGTATAGGCCTGATCCTGATCATCGCTTTTCAATCGTTGCGCCAGGGCCTGCTGGGCATGCTCGGCGTTACCTGCCCACTGGTCCTGATGTTCGGGATATGGGGAGTGTTCGCCAGCTACGTCGGCCTTGCCGCCGTAATCGTACTGGGCATTTCGCTCGGCATCGTGGTGGACAATTCCGTTCACCTGATCAGCAAATTCAACTATGCGCGCCTGCACCACGGCGCCGACAAATACAGTGCTCTGGAGTACAGCATCAACAATGTGGCGCCGGCATTGATCGTCAACACCGCCGTCATGGGAATCGGCTTTTTCATTCTGAGTTTTGCTGATTACACCCCCAACGCGACGCTGGGGGTCATGAGTGCCATGACCTTTGTCCTGGCCCTGGGTGTCTGCCTGCTGCTCGTCGCGCCGCTGCTGTCCCTGTCCGGAACCGCTGCGGTTCCGCCACCTCTGCCCCACGAGACTGCATCACGCCATCAGTAGGCCTCGAACACGGACTTGAGGTCCATACCCCAGTCCATTGCCATGCGCATGGCGGTAGCGCGGCCACCCAGGGTCACGGTGCCGCCCGGGTGTTGCGTGGGGCCCACCAGGTACAGGGAGGATATGCCCGGTACCTTGTACTGCGACAGTTCCGGTGTCGGCCGGCGGCCCAGTAACTGGCCGAAAGTCGTACCGATACCGTAGATGTCGCCATGCATCATGTTCATGGAATGATGGTGATGCTCCAACGGCGTCTCGATGTGGCGGGCGATAATCTTCGAACTGTCGATATTCGTGGTGTACTGCGTGTAGTTCTCCAGGATCGCGTCGGCGAAGGCCTGCCCGTTTTCCGGCCGCGCCCAGGCCTCCAGGCCGCCATCGGCCAATACACACGGGGCGAAATGGTACAGGTACATTGTGGCCTGACCCTCCGGAGCACGCGTAGGGTCGAGATTGCTGTTGATCATGGTCAACGGACTCAGGTGATGTTTCGGGATATGGCCATAGCGATACTCGTCGAACACCCGCCGGCAACCCTCCACATCCTTCTCCACGAACTCCACACACAGTGATTCATCGAACTGGGGCCCGGCCTTCAGCTTCGGGCGCTCGGAGAGGGCGAACTGCTGGTTCACCGCGCCGTGATTACTGAGGTGTACGCGGCGCGCAGCTTCGGCAACATCGGGGTCGACTTCAGGAATAAAGTCCTTCAGCCGCCAGGGGTGGATATTGGCGATCACGGATTTTTTCGCCTCGATCAGTTCGTCGCCCACGTAAACCCCTTCCACGTCACCAGAGCGTATCTTCAGGCTGGTGACCTCCGCCCCGGTGCGGATCTCGCCGCCGTGATGCTCGATACAACGCAGCAGGGCGTTGCTAAGGGCTTTGGAGCCACCGACGGGAATGGCCGCATCGTACGCGTGGGCGAGCCCGAACAACTGGTACATCACCACACCGGTGCCCTTGATTTCGGGATTCTCCATCATCTCGGAGCACCACTTCATGATATGAATCTTCAGCTCGGGGGACTCATACAGGTGATCGATTATCTCGTACGCGCTGGTAAACAGGGAGGCAGCGAGCTTGCGGCCCAGGGGCGTGGCCTCCAGCATGTTGAGGAAATTGCCGGTGGGCAGAGGGGGTGTGGAAAAACCCCGGGTCAGGATGGGCAGGAGCTCCGCGCAGTCCGCCGCGAAGGCGCGGTAGGTTTCCGCATCCTTGTGGGAGAATTTGGCGATGTCCTCGCAGCTCTTGTCCAGGTCCGAGTACGCGGTCAGCGTGGTTCCATCGTCAAAGATGGTGGCAAAGCCGGCCTTCCAGTACTTGAACTCAAGCCCGTGTCGGGAAAACAGCCCCAATTCGTCGTGGGTAACGGCCGGGTTGGCCACGCAAACGTAATAGCCGCTGGCGTGGGGATCGTTGATAAAGCCGGGGGCGATTTCGATGGACACTACCCCGCCGCCACACTGGTCGTTTTTCTCCAGCACCAGCACGCTGTTGCCGGCCTTGGCCATATAGGCCGCCGCCACCAGGCTGTTGCTGCCGCCGCCGACCACGACGATGTCGTACTGTTTACTCATCGATCACTCCGCCCTTACCCTGGATGCCGGTATGGTAAGCGAGCGAGGCAGCGTTGGCGAATTTCGATCACACCCCCCTTCTTCGTCATTCCGTCCCCTTCTTCGTCATCGCTCAGGAGCCGCCGTCGGGCGGTAATCCTGAAATTTCCACCAGGCGCTCACTGGCTTCCCATAACCTGGTTCCGTTTTCCGGATCCGATGCTGCCGGCGATACGGATTTCCGCTGCATGAGGTGCAGGTACATTCCCGTAGCGCGGCCGGCCTCCTCCGAGCAACACAGGTAGACCACGGGGCCAACGGCCTGTTCGGGAGATTGCAGGAAACACCTCAACAGCAGGTTGATGACCGGCTTCAACAGCAGCGGCGCGTCCCTGGCGATATTCGAGGCCACACCACCGGGGCACAGGGCGTGAACCGCAACCCGTGGCTTGCCGTCCGGATTCAAACGGCGGGAAAGTTCGGTTGCGTAGGTACACAGAACCAGCTTGCTCAAGCCGTAGTATTTCATGCTCTCTTTTATCCGGTAATCGGTGAACTCGCCGAGACGGTCGAAATCGATTTGCTGCGAGGAGCGATGCGATTCGGATGCGACGAAGACGATGCGAGGCATCTCCCCGTTCCCGCCGGGAGGTTCGATCAGCTTATCCCGCAGCCATCGCTCGATCATTATCCGTGAAGACAGGAAATGAACCGCGAACATCACGTCGTACCCCTGCCGCGTCTTTCTCGCCCTGGGCGGCACCAGACCGGCGTTCAGCAATGCGATGTCGAGGCGGACATTGCGCGCCTTCAAGTGGTCGCAAAATCGATGCACAGAATCCGTGTCGGAGAGGTCGACCTCCATGGATTCCACGGAATCGGAACCGGACAGGCGCATTATCCTTTCGCGGATCCCGCAATGTCCGGGCCGGCAGGCGACGATAACGCGCCCTCCCCGCCGCGCGAGTTGAACAGCCGCTGCCAGGCCCAGGCCGCTGCTGGCTCCCGTGACCAGACAGGTCCTGCCATCGATCCGCACATCGGCGGCAACGGGTTCCAGGTCCAAAATCTTGGGTTGCCTGAGCTCCCGCACCGCAGTGAACAGGGCGTTGGCTACGGTACCATCGCCTACCGCTCTGGTTTGTCTGCTTCTGCCAGACATCGCTTCACCCCAGTTTGTCCCGCGCCGCTGCCATCTCAACCTGACCGTTCAAACGGAATGGCATGCTGCGCCCGATAATCCGCAAACTGTCTTTCGACGACTTCCCCGTTCAATCCGAAATCGCTCAGTCGATAGGTGTGTTTGCCATAGCGATTTTTTGGATTTTTCTTCAGGTACTGCCGGGCGATTCGCTCGGCTTCATGGTCAAATTCTAACCCGATCCGATCGTAGATGCGCCTGAGCTGTGCCATCGGATCATCCAACAGGTGGTGGTAGGAGACATCGACAAATCGTTCGGAATCGGCTGCGGCCCGGGTCTCCATAGTCAGCTCGACCATCCTGCGGGTCTTTCGGCACCAATGATCACCAATTTCCACGGGATCGACCCGATCGCTGAAGATGGCGCGGCTGTGGGCAACCATGCTGCAGAAGGACGGCAGCGCCATTTGCGGGTCACGGTGGGTTTGCACAATTGTGGCTTCGGGAAAAACTTTCAGTAGTGCGTCCAGATATTCCATGTGGTGTGGCGTCTTGAGTACCCACCGGCCGGCAGGACGTTGCCAGCAGAGGATCTTCAGGATTTTCCGAAAATATTCGTAGTTGCGGGTATGGTCCTGTTGCTCAAGCCAGCGGGAGTAGGTTGGTACATGCATGGTTGCTTCCGGTGCCTGACTCATGAAATTCAAATCGAGCAACAGGACGTCTTCCTCCGGTTCGCCGTGGTCGATGGGATGGACTTTCATGAATTGTGGTGACAGGTAGGCAATGGCCCGCTGGGCCAGCAGCGCACGCCGTCTGCGGCCCGCGGCCATCCGGCCTGCCGCCCCGCCCGCCGGCACCGGATCGAGCGCTTCCTCACCCGAAACACCGCGAATATCCGGGTTGCAATGCAGCAGACGGTGCAGCAGCGTGGTGCCGGTGCGCTGCAATCCGGTAATCACGATGACCGAGCCGAGATCGACGTCAAGAATTTCGGGATGTTTGTTCAGCAGGTGCTCGATCCTCAGCCGACAGGCGAGTGCGCCGGAGAGGCGGTTTCTCTGTATGAGCCGGCCCGTTGCAGTCAACTCGGCTTCGTCCCCGATGGACTGCAGCAGAACCTGCAGGGCCTCAAAGTGACCGTCGTCACCGAAATCCAAAAGGCCGGTCTTTCTTCGGGCATCGTCCAGGAGTCGCCCCGTGCCCGGAGCGGCAAACACTCCCGGGTCATTCCACGACCTTCCGATACGGTTGAAGACCCTGACCGGAAGCGGGCGATGGGGGTTTTGGTAATCCGTCGTGGTCTCGAGACCCCGCCTGGTCGTGGCATTGCCCAAGGGCATCGGCTCCTTCTCCCCGGCATGGTGGACAGATCCGCTGAGGGCGATCACGGTAGCACAGTCTGACCTGAATCACCTGATCAATTGCGGTATCATCCGCGCGGCTGCCAACACCACACTGCTGTTCCAGCCAGGGGAATCAATGCGCTCCAGAAACGTTGGCGCGGGAGTTTCAGCATGGCTGGCGCCGATGCTCACGCTTTTGCTGGGGGTCTCACCCGGTTCGGCACAGCTTGCGAACGGCGCGCCAGTAGACGAAATCGTGATCACCGCAACGCGAATGGAATCCTCCGTGCGCGACGTCGCGCGTTCGGTATCCATCATCGACAAAGACCGCATCCAACTGGATACGCAGCAACTGGGGCTCCAGGAAGCCCTGGCCGGTGTTCCCGGCCTCTACCTGCAAAATGGCTACAACTTTGCCCAGGATTTGCGAATTTCGCTGCGTGGCTTCGGCGCTCGTTCGAGTTTTGGCATTCGCGGCATCAGGATTCTGGTCGATGGCATTCCGGAAACTCTTCCCGACGGTCAGGCCGGCGTGGACAGCATCGACATCGGTTCGATCCAGAGCATTGAAGTGTTGCGCGGCCCGGCGGCGTCGCTGTACGGCAATGCGGCGGGAGGTGTCATCGCGATTTCCAGCGAATTGGAGACTGACATGCCCTACCTGGAGGGCCGAATCGCCACCGGCGATCATGGCTATTCGCAAACGCAGCTCAAATCCGCCGGCAAGCTCGGTGCCGCGAACTACCTCGTCAATCTCTCGCGCAGCGCGCTGGACGGCTACCGCGATCATTCCAAAGCCCGCGGCAGGGTGGTCAATTCGAAACTGAGCGTGCCCCTGGGCACCGCGGACGAACTGATTTTCTCGCTCAACCTCAGCGACCAGCCAAAGGCAGAGGATCCCGGCGCCATTACCGCCGCTCAGGCCGCCGCCGATCCAACCTCGGCACGGGAACGCAATGTGCAGTTTGACGGGGGTGAGGCACTGGAGCAGCAGAGATTCGGCGTCGTCTATCGGCGCTCGCGGCCCGCGGGCGAGTTGCGCTTGCGCACCTATTACACCTGGCGCGAGTTTGCCAACCGGCTGCCGTTCGTCGCGGGCGGTTCCGTGGACCTCGACCGATTCGTCCATGGCTTCGGCGCGCAATACAGCATCGCTGAAAGTTCAGCCGTGCCGTTACACCTCAGCTTCGGCGTGGACCTCGACCGGCAGGACGACAATCGAAAACGTTTCGACAACGACCAGGGCCAGCCGGGAGCCCTGGCCTTCGCGCAACGCGAGCGAGTCGACAGTACCGGTATCTATGTGCAGGCACGCTATCAACTCGACGCGGCCTGGGCCATTCTCGCGGGATTGCGCCACGACCGGATTCGCTACGACATCGGCGACCGTTTCCTGGCCAATGGCGACGATTCGGGCGATCTCGAATTCGACCAGGCCAGTCCTTCGGTGGCCCTGAATTACCGGATGGACGACGGCGTTCTGTTTGCTTCGTACAGCAGCGGATTCGAGACGCCGACCACCACGGAGCTGGCCAATCCCGATGCCGGTGGCGGCTTCAATCCGCAACTCGATGCGCAGACCGCGGACAACTTCGAGATCGGCTACCGGCACACCGGGGGCGCCCTCTACTACGAACTGGCGTGGTTCACTATCCAGCTCGAAGAGGAACTGATTCCGTTCGAGTTGCCGGAGTTCCCGGGGCGAACCTTTTATTCCAACAGCGGAAGTTCCTCACGCAATGGCATCGAGGCAGCGCTGCAGTGGGAGTTTGCCAACGGACTGCGCATTGACGCTGCCGCGACCTGGTCCGACTTCAACTTCGACGACTTCGTCGACGACGGCGGCAACGACTTCGGCGGCAACCGGCTGCCCGGGCTGCCGCGACGATTCGCCTACCTCGGTCTGTCGTACCGGTCCGACAGCGGCTTCAGCGGAACCCTGGAAGCCCGTTACTCCGGGGATCTCTACGCAGACAATGCCAACACCACCGAGGTGTCGGCGTACTCGGTCGCAAATTTCCGCCTGGCGCGGGAATTTGCAGCGGGCCGCTGGCGTATCCGCCCCTATGCGGGCATCAATAACCTGTTCGACCAAAGCTATCACGGCAATATTCGCATCAACGCCTTCGGCGGGCGCTACTTCGAGCCCGCACCGGAACGAAATTTCTACGTCGGGGTGGTGCTCAATTACCGTCTGGCGGATTAGGCGAAGGGGCATCCCGGGACAGTAGTTCCCGCACCCGCCGGGCGGTCGCCACCAGTTCCCCGGGTTCGCGGCCGGCGGCGGGCCGCAATACCGTCTCGTCCTGACCCAGCCACACTGCCTGCCCGGCTTCCAGCAGGGCCTGGCGAATTCGACTCACGTCCCGCCGCAGGCGCCGGGGCGCCCAGGCCGAGACCAGGTGATGAACCAGGGGTCGGTAGCGGTAGTTGTGCCGGTGACGCCACCAGGGCCCGGAAGGATCCTCCAGGTCAAAGATGTGCAATGGCTTGCCCATGGCGCAGGCTTCGGCCAGCATCGACACACTGTCGCCGGTAACGATAAAGCGATCGGCAATTCCCAGCATTCCCAGGTAGGGGTTGTCGACTCCCGCCTGTCCGTAATCGTGGGTAAAACGCGGCACCGAGAGCTGGGCGAGCAGTGCCCGCCAGGCCGCCGGCGGGGTCCGCGCACTATTGCTGATCAGCAGGGAGCCCCCCAGTTCGCCAATCAGTCGTTGGGCCAGTTGTCCCAGGCGACACGCTTTGGCCCCGGTGAACACGCTCGGTCCGCTGCTGCCCCCTACCAGCAGCGCGGTGAAGGGACGCGGCAAATCGGCCAAGTGCGGTTCCAGCCTGGTCGCGGCCGCCTCCAGTTGACGGCTTTGCAAGCGGTACAATGGCAGGCGATTGCGCTGGATATTGGCAGCATCGGGCAGAAAATACTGGGGGGTGGTGACCACCAGGTCGTAGTTCTTCGGCTCGGCCCAGGGTCTGCCGACGTGTACCAGGCGGCTGCGGCCCCGGCTGCGCGCCCGGACCCAGCGCGCCACCGGTTCATTGCGGCGCCCGGCGCTGATCACCAGGTCGGGCCAGGGGGGCGTCAGCGCACTCGAGGCGCGCCGGTCGATGCCCGCCAGCGTAGTGCCCAACAGCAGGTGGGGAAGCAATTCCCAGGGGCGGGCAACCAGGTGCTTTTCCTCCCACGGCCACCCCAGTTCCGCTGCCAGCGCTCGCACCTGGGTATTGTCTCCCGCCTTGCGCCCCAACAACAGCCAGACGCGAGGTTCAGTCAAACCGGCCTCCGAACAGGGCCTGAATCCGCTCGATGGCGAGTGGAACATCTTCGGGCAGTGAACCGCTGGGCTCACACAGTGGTTGTCCACTCCAGACCGCCAGTTGCCGGTCCACCAGCAACTGGTGAAAGGCCCGAAAATCGCGGGTCGAAGACAACAGGGTAAAAACGTCCAGGTGAAAGACGAGCCGCGCCAGGCGGTGGCGCAGGCGGTCGCCCGAGGACGACAGGCGCGGGTTGAACAGCCAGCGGGCGAAGGAGCGGCGGTACTGGTCCAGGCGGCCCAGGGCAGCATAGGGCAGCGGGAAAATGGCCAGGGGACGACGCAGATAGACCACCTCCACCAGCATCGAAATGCTGTCACCGGTGACCACAAAACCATCTGCCAGTCCCAACAGCGCCCGGTAGGGGTTGTCTTCGCCGCGCTCGGACCACTGATAGAAGCGCGCCCCGGCGGGAAGATCCTGGCGCAGGGTTTGCAACACCGCTGAAGAAGTGCGCCGACTGCTGACCACATAGGCGGTACCGCCCAGTTCTTCGCATACCTGTCTGGCCAGGGCGAGCAGCCGCTGGGCCACCCGCCGGTTCAGGACGTAGGGGCTGGTCGAGCCACCGATGAAAAAGGCCACCAGCGGGCGCGGCAGATCGGCCAGCCGCCGGTGCCAGCGTTCGGCCTCTTGCGCCACCTCCCCGGCGTCGACCCGCATCAGTGGCAGGGTCACGGGATGACAGTTGGGCATCGGCGGCAGGAGTTTTTCCGCACTGCATACGATCAGATCAAAATCCAGCATGCGCGCCGTGGGCTTGCCCACCAGCACCACCTTGCTGTGTCCCCCGGACTGTCGCTTCACCCACAGGGCCGCCATCGAGGGTCGCCGGCCAACGGTCAGTATCAGGTCCGGCCAGGGTGCCTGCAGCGGGTCGGAACGATCCCGGTCCAGGTGGTGCAGAGAGGCGGAAAAGCGCGGCTTTCCCTGCCTGTAGCGCGGCTTCATGTGCAGGTATCTGTGCTCGCAGGACCAGGGCAAGGCCGCGGCAATGGTCTCCACCTGGCCGTTGTCGCCGCGTTTGTCGCCGACCATGATCCAGGTGTGTGGCTGTGACATGTAGTGTCCTGCTCGGGCTGCAGCGTTGAGCAAAGTATGTGACAAGGTCGGGAAAATGGCCAGTTTCGCCGTGGTGTTACAATCGGCGGCAAACGCGCTGTCCCCGGGAGCCCGGTTTTGCTTGTCGACCGCTATATCAACGCCGAGATTCTGCGCCCCTTCCTCGGCGGCCTGGGTTTGCTGGTATTGATATTTGTCGGTTACGTGACCACGGTGCAACTTCAGTTGGCCGCCCAGGGGCAAATGAATCTTGCCACGGCCTTCAACCTGGTCGCCCTCAATACCTTCGTCACCCTGGAGGTTCTGATGCCCTCTGCACTGTTTTTTTCGGTGCTGGCGGCCATCAGCAGGCTGCACCGGGACGCGGAAATGCATGTTCTGCACGCCTGTGGAATCAGCCGCCGGCGCATACTGGGAGCGGTATTCCAGCTCTCGCTGCTGGTGGCGGTGATCACCGGGTTCATCTCCATCGAGGGCCGGCCCTGGGCCTACCGCGAAATGTACCGCCTGGAGGCGGAAGCTGCGGCGCGCTTCGACCTGAAAAAAATGGCCACCGGAAAATTCGTTAACATGGGCAACAGCGACTACCTGTTTATCGCCGAGGATATCGACCTGGAACAGGGCCTGCACGAGAACGTCTTCCTGCATCAGCAGCACCCGCGCGAGCAGCGTACTGAAATCATCGTTGCCGAGCAGGCCGCTCTGCCCGCACTGAACCCCGGAGCAGCGCTCACCGCGCATTTTTATCGCGGTTATCACTACCTTCTGGATCGGCGGGCATCCCGGGACATCACCGTTCGTTTCGACCATCTGACAATTGACATGGAACACGACGAGGATCTGGTCAACTACCGGCGCAAGGCGGAAACTACCGCGCAACTGGGCCAATCCGACCAGGCCAAGGACATAGCCGAATATCAATGGCGCCTGTCCACGCCGCTGGCCACCCTGCTGCTGGCCCTGGTAGCGGTGCCGCTGGGCCGCTCGAACCCGGGAGATTCCCGATTGCGTTGTTTTTTTATGGCCAGTGCTCTCTACGTGGTCCTGTTCGGCCTCACCAGCGTCACCCGAACCTTTATCGAACAGGGCCGCATACCGACGGTTCCCGGATTGTGGTCCGCCTATGCCTTCATATTCCTGGTATTGATGTACCTGTTGCGCCGGCCCGGAACCGGCCCGGAATGACGATCCTGACCCGCTATCTCGCTACCCGTCTGCTCAGCGGCTGGCTGTCGGCGCTGCTGGTAGTGGGAACGGTGTTTGCCATCATCGGCCTGATGGAACAACTGGAACGCGTTCACGGCGGGTACGGGATCCCACAGGTCATTCAGTTCGCCTTGCTGACTCTGCCCAATCGCCTGTTGGCGCTGGCGCCGGTAATCTTCCTGCTGGGTACCATCCTGGCCCTGGCGGGGCTGGGCCGCCACCATGAGTTGACCGTCATTTGCGCATCCGGAGTGTCGCGAAGTTCACTGCTCAAAGCCATTGCACTACCCACCGGCGGACTATTGGCAGTGCTCTGGATACTGACGGAACTGATCTCGCCCGTACTCTTTCAGTCTGCCCAGCAAATGAAATCCGCCGCCCGCAACGAGCTTCCCGAACTGCTGCCCGACGGCGGAGTATGGTCCCGGCAGGAGCAGCGCTTTATTCACCTGGGCGCCATGGGCAAGGGGCACCAGCCCGGCGCCATCAGTCTGTTTCAATTCGATGACCAGGGACGCCTGCTGCTGGCGCTGGAGGCATCCAGCGCCAGCGTCAGCGAGGATCGCCGCTGGCAGTTCCAGCAGGTCAGGCAAAAGCGGTTGCAGGACGGTGAACTGGTCACCACCCTGCGGCGGGAAGTGGAAATCGACAACCTCTGGTCACCCGCCGAGTTACCTACCCTGTCGCTTAGCAGCGACAGCATCCGGCTGTCGGTACTGGGAGAGTACATCGCCTACCTCAAGCGCAACCGGCAACCCTACGCGGCCCACGCCATGAACTTCTGGCAACGGGCGACCCTGCCCCTGGCGGTGGCCGCAATGGTACTGCTGGCCATCCCCATGAGCGCCATCGTCAGTACCCAGCGCGGACCGGTCATCGGTATCCGGCTGGCGCTGGGAGCGCTGATTGGCGTGGGGTTTTTCATGGCCACCCAGATCATCTGGGCGTTGGGGCAAATGGCCCAGCTCAGCCCGCAGCTTACGGCATCCATCCCGATACTCTTCGTGCTGCTGTGCGCCGGCCTGTCGCTGCTCTCCATGCGCTGGTGACGGAATGATCGAGAATACAGTCGCACACGCCAATCCGGGAGCTTTCAGTCGATGCGGTTGATGCTGAGTTTTTTCTCTGCCTACCCACTGCAAACCGTGCTGATGCTGATGGCGCTGCTGTTGTCCGGATTGATGGAAGGCCTGGGTTTGTCCGCCCTGCTGCCGCTGCTGAACGTGGCACTGGGGTCCCAGGCCAGTAGCGCCGCGGGCTTGCCGGACAGCGCCATGCAAAACGATTTCGAACGCCAGGTACTGGAACTGTTGGGGCGCATGGATATCGACCCCAGCCTGGTCAACCTGTTGTTGATCATCGTCCTCATGGTGCTGCTGAAAAGCCTGCTGCTAATCGTCGCCAACCGCCAGGTGGGCTACACCGCCGCCCAGGTCGGCACCGACCTGCGGCTGCGAATGTTGCGGGCGGTAATGCGCAGCAAATGGAAGTATTTCCTGCACCAACCGATCGGCAAGTTGACCAATTCCCTGGCCACGGAGGCCCAGCGCGCATCCGCTTCTTTCGTCCACGGCGCCACCGCCCTGACCTACCTGGTGCAGGCCTCGGTGTACGGAGGGGTGGCGTTTGCGGTGTCCTGGAGTGCCAGCCTGGCGGCGGTGGCGGCGGGTGCCCTGGTCATGCTGTGCTCACACTTCCTGGTCCGCATCACGCGCCGGGCCGGCAAGCGCCAGACCAAGCTGCTCACTTCCCTGATGGCCAACCTGACCGACACCCTGCAATCGGTCAAACCGCTCAAGGCCATGGCCCGGGAGCACCTGGCGGACCGGGCCCTGGCCGGGGACACGCTGCGACTCAACAAGGCGTTGCGCAAGGCAGTGCTCAGCGGTGCGGTACTGGACGGCGCCCAGGAATTTCTGTTCGCGGTTTTCATCGCGCTCGGAATTTACGCCGCCCTGCAACTGTTCACCATGGATTTGCCCACGGTGATGGTACTGGTACTGACCCTGGGGCGTGGTTTTGCCTTCCTCGGCAAAGTGCAGAAGCAGTACCAGAAGCTGGCCCAGGGCGAAAGCGCCTATTGGGCGATGCTGGAATCGGTCGAAGCCGCGGAGCAGGAGCGGGAACATCTGTTTGGTGGCGCCACCCCGAGCCTGAAGCGAGGCGTCTCCTTCTCCGCCATCGACCTCAGTTACGATCGGCGGCAGGTATTTGCGAATCTGAATCTGTACCTGGAGGCGGGCCGACTCACCACCCTGGTGGGCGCCTCGGGTGTCGGCAAGACCAGTCTCATCGATCTCGCCATCGGTTTGATACAACCGGATTCCGGGACGGTGGCGGTGGATGGTACCGCGCTGGGAGAACTGGACATCCGGGCCTGGCGCAGCCTGATCGGTTACGTGCCCCAGGAAACCGTGTTGCTGCACGACACTATCGAGCACAATGTCACCCTGGGCGATCCCGCACTCGATGCCGGCGACGTGGAACAGGCACTGCGAGCGGCCGGTGCCTGGCAATTCATCGAACCCCTGCCCCAGGGCTGTGCCACCATGGTGGGGGAAGGCGGCGGCAAACTGTCGGGTGGTCAGCGCCAGCGCATCGCCATCGCCAGGGCGCTGATCAATCGGCCGCAACTGTTGATACTCGACGAAGCCACCAGCGCCCTGGATGCCGACAGCGAAGCGGCGGTGCGGCGTACCCTGGAGAGTCTCAAGGGACAACTGACCATACTCGCCATCACCCACAATCGCTCGATGATGGAAGCGGCAGACCGGGTCTACCGCCTGGAAGCCGGTGGCGCCGAACTAGTGTCGGTCGAGGCGGGGGAAATCGGCAAATAAATTCCGCACTGCGGCCACTGCCGAGTCCATGTCGGCGTCGGTGTGGGCTGGTGAAGGTGCCGGTTTGCCCAGCCAGGCCACGCGCCGCTGCGCCACCAGGGGTCTGTGAACCAGGCGGATATCACGGCTCAGCTTGCGCCACAGCAGGCGCATCAACAGGCGGTAGAGTACCCCGCCCACACGCCAGTCGTTTTCGTACCACGCTCCGTCGGCGGCGTCCTCCATGGCCAGCATGCCGCGGCCCAGGTCAAACAGGTACACCGGTTTGCCGGTGGCGCAGGCTTCCGAAATCATACCGATGCTGTCACCGGTTACCACCAATTGTGAGGCCACTGCCAACATGCCAAAGTAGGGATTGGCCGGGTCGTCCGCGCGCCACCGGTGGTAGTGGTTGGGCACCTGTAACCCGGCCTGCAGCACTGCGGCGGCAGCGGCGGAGGTGCGCGCACTGGTGGTCACCAGGGCCGAACCGCCGCTGTGCCGCACCAACTGGTTGACCTGCCGTGCCAGACGGGCGGCAGCGCGCTTGCCGAAGGTGAAGGGGCCGCTGTTGCCGCCCACCGCCACGGTAGTGTAGGGAGTGGGCAAATCGCGGTAGCGCGGCTCCCAGACAGCCGCTTCAGCGCGCAATCGATCCCGGCTGACCGCGTTCAGGGTCAAACGGTTTTGCAGCACGTTGTCACGCACCGGGATACGGTATTGGGGAGTGGTAATCACCAGATCAAAGCGCGCCGGATCAGCCCAGGGGTTACCCACGTGGACGATGCGCGTGGCGCCGCCGGACTGGTTTCTGATCCACCGGCATACCGCCTCATTGCGCAGCCCCGAAGAAATCACCAGGTCCGGCCAGGGCGCCGCCAGCGCATCGGAAGTTGCGCGGCGAATCCCACGCAGGTCGCTGCGCTGCAGAATATTGGTCGCGAACTCGTATTTTCGATAGCGCAGACGCTTCACCGCAAATGGCCAGTCCAGCGCCTCTGCCAGCGCCAGCACCTGGCTGCGTTCTCCGGCCCGGTAGGCGTCGATCACCCAGACTACTGGTATTGGCATGTCACGGTCGGTATAGTTTCGATGCTGGAATAACGGGAGTCCCCGCACCAGTGTATGGCATCTGGGCTGTGCTGGCGACTCGCCCTCGACAGTGCCAGACAGGTTCTACTCCAACGGCGCAGTCGGGAATGTGACAACCATGGCGAACTACCAGCAATACCTGGACTTCATCTACCGCCAGCTCGGGTCCGCGCAGACCCCGGAACCGGGCTTGTCGGAGACCACCGAACTGGTCGGCGACCTCGGCATGAGTTCACTGGAGGTAATGGAATTCATCGAGCAGATAGAAGATGAGTTCGATCTATCCATCCCCTTGAATATTCTTCCCGCCATCAGCACTATCGGCCAACTCGCCACCAAGCTGGGGGAACTGCAGGACTGAAGCCCATGCTGTTCGACAAATTCCAATCCATGATCGAGTTTCAGCGGCAACTGGCCGAGCGTGAAGTCAAGCCCTTTGGCGCCGTTACCGAGCGCCTGTTGTCCGCCACGGAAGGCATGGTCGGCGGCTTTCGGGTCATCCTGGCGGGCAGTAACAACTACCTGGGCCTGGCCTGGCATCCCCGCTGTATCGCCGCGGCCCAGGCCGCCGCCGAACGCTGGGGCACCGGCACCACCGGGTCCCGGGTGGCCAATGGTTCCTTCCTGGAGCACGAGTTGCTGGAACGGGAACTGGCCGAATTCCACGGGGTTGACCACGCCATCTGCTTTACTACCGGCTACTCTTCCACCATGGGCATGTGTGCCACCCTGGCGGGCCCGGGCGACGTCATCCTGCTGGATGCCGACAGCCACGCAAGCATTTATGCCGGGGTAAAACTCAGCGGAGCCGATATCATCCGCTTCAAGCACAACGATCCCCAGGATCTCGCCAAGCGCCTGCGGCGCCTCGGCGAACGCGCCGACGACACCCTGATCGTGGTCGAGGGCATTTACAGTATGCTGGGAGATACCGCGCCGCTGCAGGAGATAGCCGCGGTCAAACGGCAATACGGTGGCTACCTGATGGTGGATGAGGCGCACTCCCTGGGAGTGCTGGGCGAGTTGGGTCGCGGTGCCAGTGAAGCCGCTGGAATCGAGGCCGATGTGGATTTCACGGTCGGCACCTTCAGCAAGAGCCTGGGCGGTACCGGCGGCTACTGTGTCAGTCGACATTCACAGCTCGAGAGTATCCGCTATTGCATAGGGGCCTACATCTTCACTGCTTCCTCCGCTCCCTCGGTGGTGGCCTCGACCCGCGAGGCACTGAAAATTGTGCGCCAGGAACCGGAGCTGCGCACCCGCCTGTGGGAGTACTCGCACCGACTCTACGACAGTCTGCAGGCCCTGGGCCTGAAACTGGGCCCGACCCCGAGCCCGGTGGTGGCGGTGGAACTGGACAGCCGGGATCAGGCCATCCAATGCTGGAATGCGCTCATGCAATCCGGGGTGTACGTCAACCTGGTAATTCCCCCCGCCTCTCCCTCCACCACCTGCCTGCTGCGTTGCAGCCTGAGTGCCGCCCACAATCCCGAGCAGATCGAGCACATCATCGGGGCCTACGCAGGCTTGCTGGATTCCGATCTGATCCGCGCCAGACGGGTCGCCTGATGGAAAAATTGCTCGTCGGCGGCAGCGAACCACTGCTCGGGGAAACTACCATCGCCGGCGCCAAGAATGCCGCCCTGCCCACCATCGCCGCCACCCTGCTCAGTGCGGAACCGGTCACCATCAGCAATATTCCCCAGGTACGGGACATCAGCACCGCGCTGGAATTGCTGGAACTGCTGGGATGCACCCTGGAACGGGATGGCGACCAACTCGACGTCGACGCGGCGGGAGTTCATTCGCTACGGGCACCCTATGAACTGGTCCGCACCATGCGCGGTTCGATTCTGTTGCTGGGCCCGCTGCTGGCCCGCTTCGGTGAAGCGGTGGTCTCCCTGCCCGGGGGCTGTGCCATCGGTTCCCGCCCGGTAAACGAACACATCTCAGGTCTCCAGCGCATGGGCGCCGAGATCGAGATAGAGGGCGGCTATATCAAAGCCAGGTGCCGGCGTCTGCAGGGGGCCAGCATTCGCCTCACCATGCCCTCGGTAACCGCCACCGAGAATCTGATGATGGCGGCCAGCCTGGCGCAGGGCGATACCACCATCGAGAATGCCGCGCTGGAACCGGAAGTCGGTAACCTCGCCACCATGCTGAATGCCATGGGCAGCAAGATCGCGGGAATCGGCACCAGTACACTGAGCATTTCCGGGCGCAGGCAACTGCATGCGGCCCGCCATCGAGTGCCGCCGGACCGCATCGAGAGCGGCACTTTCCTGGCCGCGGCGGCCGCCACCCGTGGCGACGTCACCATTCGCCGGACGCAACCCGCGCATCTGGGCTTCGTACTGGACAAACTGAGGGCCAGTGGCGCCGAATTGACGCAGGGGGAAGACTGGGTGCGCCTGCAAAGCCACGGTCGCCGTCCACGGGCAGTCAGCATCAGCACCGCTCCCTATCCAGCTTTCCCCACCGACATGCAGGCCCAGTTCATGGCACTGAACGCAGTGGCCGAGGGCACCGCCACCATCGTCGAAAACATCTTCGAGAACCGCTTCATGCACGTCGCCGAACTGCAGCGCATGGGTGCGGACATCGAACTGCAGGGGCACACCGCCGTCATCCGCGGCCGCGACCGGTTACAGGGCGCGCCGGTAATGGCCACCGACCTGCGTGCCTCCGCCTCGCTGATCATCGCGGCGCTGGCTGCCGATGGCCAAAGCGCCATTGACCGCGTCTACCACCTGGACCGGGGTTACGCCAATATCGACGCCAAGCTGGCCAGTCTGGGAGCCGACATCCGCCGCGTTTGAGCGGGGTCGTCGTCTACAGACGTTGCTCGCCAGTCAGTTTTTCGAAGGAACCACGCACCATCATCAGGTCGGAAATCGAATCCACGTCCACCGCCGCATTGGCGTAGGGCAGGATGATCGCGCGCAGCCGCAAACCCAGACGCTTGCTCAACTTCGCCAGGGCCTCCTCCAGCGGCAGCAGGCCGAAGTGATAGCGCAGCAGGGGCCACCAGCCCAACAGGGCAATCAGCGCCAGCGGCTTCTTGCGCTGCTGTTCAATCTTTTGCCAGAAATGGGCGACCCGGCGACCCTCCGGAGTGAGGAAGGCGAACAGGTTGCAGCCGCAGAACTCGCCGTCGCTGAAGCGGAGGACTGTCTTTTTCATGCCGGGATAGGCCTCCCGCACCAGCGCGTAGGGGGCCAGAGCCACAGTTACATCCACGTCATCCGTCAGACTCTGGCGGCCGTAGGCATCGATGATTTCCTTGCTGAGCAGGGGGTGGTCCGCAGTGGTAAGCAATACCGGGGCCTCCCTGGGCAGGGATTGCAGCGCGGCAAAGGCACTGGTACTGGGAGTATGCAGCGGCGAATGCCAGGCTACTTCGCCCCGTTCAACCCAGTCGCTCAGCGTGGCATCGCCGGCAAGTTCCTCGCGTTCCGGGCCGGACAACAGGATGCCATTGACCAGTTGGGAACTCCTCAGGGCATTGATCACCCGATGCACCATGGGAGTGCCATCGACATCGATCAGTGCTTTGCAAGGGACCCCGGAATGGGCGATCAGCGAATCGGCTTTGGTTCGGTCCCCGGCCAGCACTATGGCCGACAGGCGGTTTGATTTCGGGTCCAGTTGCACGGTCTCAGTCCAGCTCCTTCTCGTAGATTCGATAGCGCTTGTAGGCCTCGCCCCCAATGGTCTCGATGATATTGCACATGGCCTGGTTGTCTTCCAGCACCCAGCCCATTTCGGTTTCCACCATACCCCGTGCGGCGGCCCGCTTGCGCACGGCATCGATCACCAGAAAGGCCATGACCGGACCCGCTGGAGAATTCTGGAATTCCTGGCACACACCCATCAGGGGTACCCGCCCGGAGCGCAGGCCACGAACCTTGAAGCGCCACAGTATGGTGAGCCATCCCAGGGGAAAAACGCGCCCGCGCAGGCCCCGTATGGCCTCGTTGAGGTTGGGCAGCATGACGATGAAGGCAGCCGGCCGACCTTCATAGGTGGCGATTTGCACATAGTCTTCGGGCAACACCAGGATCAGGGACTTTACCAGGTCACTGAACTCGTTGTCGGTAAAGGGCACAAAACCCCAGTTGTGCTGCCAGGCGTCATTGAAAATGGTGCGCATGATTTCGGTGTCCTGGGCCAGCCGGCTCCGGTTCAGCGGCCGTACGCTGACTTTTCGCGACGCACGTTGCGCCAGCTTCGTCATTACCGGTGGTGCCTCAAAATCCGGATTGATGCGGAAGGCCAGCACATCCTTGCACTTGGCGAAGCCCTGGTCCCTGACCCTGAGGTCGTAATAGGTACGACCGTGTCCCATCAAAAAACAGGGCGGGTACTGCAGGCCTTCCACCAGCATACCCACCTCCTCGTTGATGGTCAGGTTGAAGGGGCCACGCACCCGCCGCATGCCCTGTTCGCGCAGCCAGTTCTGCGCGGCCTCGAACAGCAGTTGAAACACCTCGGGGTCGTCTATCGCCTCCAGCATGCCGAAGCTGCCGGTATGGTCCCGATAGCGCTGTTGATGAAGATCATCCACCTGGGCACTGATCCGGCCCAGTGGCCGGCCGTCGCCAAGCACCACCCAGCCCCGCCAGCGGGCGTGCTCAAAAAAGGGACGAGCCGGGCTGAAACGATGTTTTTCCTGAAAATTCAGTGGCGCAATCCAATTGGGGTCATCCCGGTACACGCGATGGGGAACGCGAATGAATTGCCGCAGGGTAGCCGCATCGTCGACCGGCAACAGGGTCAGGGAATGGCTTGCTACCTTGGACACAGGGGAAAAACTCCGGTAGACAGACTCGACGCGACCGGGCAGTATAGCGATTGAAACATCAATTTCCAGCCGTCCCCGGCCCGCGAAGGGGCTGTAACGAATGAAATTGGAAAGACCTCAATAATATAGGCAAATTTCCCCAGTTCCTTGGTATTATTACCTACAGGGACCACTTCCGATTTTGGTACTATCCGATTGTCCAGCAGCGTCCGCAGAGGGAAACGACCACGCGACGCAGCCTGGGCCGGGTTGGCAGCATCTACCTATCAAATTTCCGGGGAACCAGTTTTGCATTCAGAACCCACTACCGTACTCGCCACACCGACTTCCCATGATCTCGCCCGCCGGCCGGCTGACTTTGTCACCCTGGCCGAGGCGCTGGATTACGCTGCGCAAGGCGAAACCGGCGCCAATTTCTACAGTGGCCGCGGCAAGCTGCAGACTGTTTTGACCTATTTCGAACTGCGTGAAGCAGCGCGAGAACTGGCCCGCAAGCTGCTGGGCCTCGGCCTGAGTCCGGGCGACCGGGTCGGGCTGGTGGCTGAGACGACGCCGGATTTCCTGAAATTTTTCTATGCCTGCCAGTATGCCTGCCTGATCCCGGTCTCGCTGCCCGCCACCATCAATATGGGCAGCCAGAATGTCTACACGCAACAATTGCGGCGTTTGTTGAAGGCCAGTGAAGCTTCGGTGGCGGTTGCCTCCGAGGGGTACCTGACGATTTTGCGGGAGGCCTGCGCGGATTTGAACCTGCTCATGGTGGATCAGCCCGCGGCTTTCCAGCAATTGCCCACAACAGAATTGACCCTGCCCACACCGAGTGCGGAAGACATATCCTACATTCAGTACACCTCCGGCAGCACCCGTTTCCCCCGCGGTACCGTCATCAAACACCGCACGGTACTGGCCAACCTTCAGGGAATAGCGCAGCACGGTCTGGCCCTGGAGGAGGGAGACCGGATGATGTCCTGGCTGCCCTTCTACCACGATATGGGATTGGTGGGTTTTGTGCTGACGCCCACGGCAACCCAGCTCTCCATCGATTTCCTGGATACCCGCGAGTTTGCCTTGCGCCCGCGCCAGTGGTTGAGGCTGATGACGCTCAGCAAGGCAACCATCTCCTTTGCGCCCTCTTTCGGTTACGACCTGGTAACCCGCCGTCTGCGTCCCCAGGATATCGAACAATACGACCTGCGCCACTGGCGGGTCGCCGGCATCGGTGCCGAAATGATCCATCCCCAGACCCTGAAGCACTTTGCCGACACGCTGCAACCAGTGGGTTTCGACCCACGCGCCTTCACCGCCTGTTACGGTATGGCGGAATGTACGCTCGGCGTCAGCTTTTCACCCCTGGACAAAACCTATTCCACTCACTATATCGACAGCGACCACCTGGCCGACCACCATCGGGCGCTGCTGCTGGAAGAACACCTGCCGGGTGGACGGGGCCGCCATTTCGTCAACTGTGGCAAACCCCTGCCCAGTTTCGAAATTGAAATTCGCGATGACCAGGGCCAACCGCTGGCCGATTGGCACAGTGGTGTGGTGCATTTGCGCGGCCCCAGTGTCATGTCCGGCTATTACAACCTGCCGGAAGAAACCAGCGAGGTGCTGAGCGAGGACGGCTGGCTCAATACCGGCGATTACGGCTACCTGGTGGACGGCATTCTGACCATCACCGGTCGCAAGAAAGACCTGATCATCATCCACGGGCGCAACATCTGGCCCCAGGACCTCGAGCACATCGCCGAGACCCAGCCCGAAGTGCGCCGCAACGACGCCCTGGCATTCTCCACACCCAATACCAACGGTGATGAACAATGCGTATTGCTGGTGCAGTGCCGGGAATCCGATGCCAAACTGCGCAACAACCTGATACGTCGTCTGCGCGCCCTGATCCGCATGGAGTTGAGCCTGGACTGCCACGTGGAACTGGTGCCGGTGCGTTCCCTGCCGAAGACTTCATCCGGCAAATTATCGCGGGCCAAGGCGCGCCTGGATTTCATCGCAGCCCAGGGCGGCGAGGACGGCACTGTCCGCAGCGGAGAGAGGGAACTCAAGGTCGCCTCGGCCTGAGCCTTGAATTCGTCTGCTCAATTGGTTGCGGTTACCGGCGCAACCGGATTCATCGGCTTTCATCTTTGCAACTCCCTGCTCGGCAGTGGCAGCTCACTGCGGGTGCTGGTGCGCGACCCCGATGCCGCCCGGGAACTGGAGGCGGCCGGCGCCAGCCTGGTGGTCGGTGACCTGGCTGCCCCGCAGGCGCTGTCGCAACTGCTGGAAAATGCCGGGACAGTTGTCCATTGTGCCGGGGCGGTACGCGGTGCCAGCCAGGCGGAATTCGACCGCACCAATCTCCAGGGAACCTCCCGTTTGCTGACCGCCCTGCAGCAGCGACAACCATCCCCCCGGTTGATCATGCTGTCTACACTGGCGGCCCGGCAGCCGCAACTATCCTGGTATGCGTCCAGCAAACAGCGGGCGGAACGGCTCGTACAGGAGCAGGCCGACCAACTGGAATGGACCATACTGCGCCCGCCGCCGGTCTACGGCCCCGGGGACCGGGAACTGACACCGATTTTCCGCTGGCTGGCACACGGCTTGCTGCCCATACCCTGCGCTCCCGCAAATCGCTTCTCACTGCTGCACGTTGCCGACCTGGTGCGGGCCCTGGTGCTGCTGGTGGATGCCGAGGCCCTGCCCCGGCAGATACTGAGCCTGGCGGACGACCGGGCGGAAGGATACGACTGGCACGAGTTGGCCACGGTGGCAGCACAGGTCGAGAGTCGCCGGGTGCGCCTGCTGCGTCTGCCGGCACAACTGCTGGACCTGCTGGCCTGGACCAACCTGAAACTGGCGCGCCAACTGCATTACGCACCGATGCTGACTCCCGCCAAGTTGCGCGAACTGCGATACCCGGATTGGGTGGTGGATAACCGGGAAATCCAGGCGAAGATTGAATGGCGGCCCTCGATCTCCCTGGCCCGGGGTTTGAAGAATCTGCGGACAGCACGGGGCTGAGGCGGGAAGAGTCGTGGCACAGTTCCTCATCGGCCATGCAATTGGCAAGACCGCAACACGTTACCCGGGTCTGCAGAAATTTCTGTGGCGTCTCGACTTTGTCCTGGTATGGCTGCTGGTCAAGCTGTTCGCCCTGCTGCCGGTGGACCGCGCCTCGCGACTCGGCTGGCACCTGGGCCGAGTGGTGGGGCGTCGGCTGAAGCACAAGACTGCCGTGTATCGTGAAAATCTGTCACGGGCGTTTCCCCAGCGGTCCGCGGCCGCACTCGAGCAGTTGGTTACTGCGGGCTGGGGCAATGGGGGGCGGGTGTTGGCGGAATATCCCCACTTCCGTACCATCGTCGACTCCAGGGACCGGGAGCGGCTGCATATCCGGTGGATTGGCGAGGGCGACCGGCAACGGCCGGCAATTTTTGTAGGCGCCCACCAAAGCAATTGGGAGTTGATCATTTGCGCCCTGAATCGGCTTAGCATCCCCAGTATGGCGCTGTATACTCCCCCGTCCAATCCACTGCTGGAGCGGATGCTGTTTGAGTCCAGGCGGCAAATGAACTGCGAACTGGTGCCCCGCCAGCGTGCCGCCCGGGGAATGGTACGAAACCTGCAAAGCGGCCGCTCCGTGGCCGTGGTCATCGACCGGCGACTGGATGGCGGCACCGAAATTCCCTTTTTCGGCATACCCAAGCCCAGTAGCCTGTTGCCGGCAAAATTGGCCCTGAAATTCTGTCTGGACCTGATCCCGACCCAGGTGCAGAGGCTCCGGGATGCCGAGTTTCGAGTCACTTTTCATGCTCCGGTACTTGCCACGGAGGGGCATGGCGACGAAAATCAACGGGCCCGGGACATGACGGCGCAACTCCACCACCACTTTCAGAGTTGGATCAGCGAGGCCCCGGAGGCCTGGTTCTGCCCACAGCGAATCTGGCCGGGAACCGCGCCCGGAGCGGGCGACCAGCGATCACCTGTGGAGGCAGACGGCCATGCAGGCTAACCCGGAACATCGATCCATCCGCCTGTTCGAGAACGATTTTCTCGAAAGCCTGACCCACGTACACCCGCTGGTGCCCCTGCTCCTGTGGTCACCCATCGCCGGCTTTCTGTTGGGGCGCAGCATCGCCGTGGAGCTGCTACCGGCAACCGGAATCCTCGGGTGCGCCATCGCCGGGCTACTATTGTGGACCCTCACCGAATACCTGCTTCACCGTTTCGCCTTTCACTTTCCCGCCAGGAGCAAACCCGGCAAGTGGCTGGTGTTCCTGTTCCACGGCAATCATCACCAGGACCCCAGGGACAAGACTCGCCTGGTGATGCCTCCCAGCGGTTCCATACCCATCATGCTCGCCCTCTATTACCTGTTTTCGCTGGCGGTGCCACAACCCTGGCTGCAACCCCTGTTTGCCTTCTTTATCGCCGGCTACCTGTGCTACGACTACATACACTACGGCGTTCACCACTTTCCCATGCGCAACCCGATTGCCGCCTATCTCAAGCGACATCACCTCAAGCATCACTACTCGGGAGAGAAGGCACGCTACGGCGTCAGTTCCCCACTCTGGGACCTGGTGTTTCGCAGTACCGGCAGCCCCAGTGGCTGAGTTCTACCTGGTTCCCAAGCGCCTGGCCAGGGCGGCCCCGGCACTTGGACGGATGACGCAAAAACTGGAAGCGTGCTGCGTGGGCCTGGTGTTTCGACTGCTCGGGCGCCTTTCGCCGGAACGTGCCGCCTCCCTCGCCGCCGCAGTGTTCCGCTGTCTGGGCCCGTTCAGCAACAAGGCCAAGGCAGTAAAGCGCAATCTGCGGGTCATCTATCCCGAAGCCGGTGAACGCCACATCCGGCAGTTGTGTCGCCAGACCTTCGGCTATCTCGGGGTCGCCACGGCGGAACTGGTCAAGCTGCCCCAGATCTGGCGAGAGCGCAAACAGCGCATCGAGTTCGAAGTCTCCCCGGCTGCCCGCAGCCGCCTGCAACCGGGCAGAGCCAACGTGTTCGTCACCGCTCACGTCGGCGCCTGGCAACTGACCAACCTGATTTTCCGCCAGTATGGAATGACCGTCAGTACCGTGTACGCGGCCGAATCCAATGCCTTCCTGCAGCGACATTTGCTACGCCTGCGGACCAGTTTCGGTAGCAAACTGGTCGCTTCGGAAGAGGGGGTCAGGCCGCTTTATCGGGAGTTGACGGCGGGTAACAGCATCGGCCTGGCCACGGATACCCGGCTCGACAGCGGTCAGCCAATTCCCTTCTTCGGAGTCGATGCGTACACCAATATCAGCGCTGCCCGGCTGGCGCTGAAAACCGGTGCGGCGCTGATTCCCGTTCGTGCCGGGCGCCTGGAACCAGGTCGCTTTTTCATTCGCGTCCACGACCCCATCGACAATCCCGATCCCGAGGCGGATATCCGGTCCCAGGCGATTGCCATGACGACCCTGGTCAATCGCCATTTCGAGCAGTGGATCCGCGAAGCTCCCGAGCAATGGATGTGCCTGAAGCGGCGCTGGCCCAAGGACTGCTCCTCGAGGCCACGCAGAGGCGGAGCATAGCTGATGCAGTGACGCCCCCTGCAACTGCCGAAGAGTGGCGGCGCCGGGTGCCGAATCGGGCCCGGCAGGACGGTAGGGAGGTCATTCCGGCAATTTGGAATCAGGGTTTGTGCGGCCGGGCCAGGTATTGGTGGCTTTGCATTTCCCGCAACCGCGATCGGGTTCGCTCGAACAGGGCGTCGAGCCTGCCGCCGGAGTAGAGTCTGCCCAAGGGCACCGCTGCCGAAATCAGCAGCTTCACGTTGTGATCGTAAAATTCATCCACCAGGCTCACCAGGCGCCGGGCCTGATCTTCGGTGTCTCTGCCGAGCTGGGGCACATTGCCCAATAACACGGCATGGTAGATGCGGGCCAACTCGATGTAATCATTCTGACTGCGGGGGCTGTCACACAATTCGCCAAATTCAAACCACACCACATCGTCGGCGAGGTAACGGGAAAGCAGATTGCGGCCATTGATTTCCAATTGCGCCCGGGGCTGGCCTGGCTCCGGGGCCAGACGCTCGAAACAGCGCTGCAAATGCTGTTCCGCCCCGGCGTCCAGCGGCCAGTAGTACTGCTCGCCCTGCTCCAGCGCACGCAACCGGTAATCGGTCCCCACCTCCATGTTCAGGACGCGGGTGTGCCGCTGCAGGCTGGCGATTGCGGACAAAAAGCGTTGCCGCTGCAGGCCATTTTCATACAGGTCGGCAGGCGCAACATTGGAAGTTGCCACCAGCGTAACGCCCCGCTGAAACAGTGCCTCCAGCAGTCCTCCCAGAATCATGGCATCGGTAATATCGGAGACAAAAAACTCGTCGAAACACACTACTCTCGCTTCTGCCGCCAGCCGGTCGGCTATTTCCAGCAGCGGCGAAGGGTGCCCCTGCAACCTTTTCAGCTCGTTGTGAACCCGTTGCATGAAACGGTGAAAGTGCAGACGCAACTTGCGCTCGAAGGGCAGGCATTCATAGAAGCTGTCCATCAACCAGGTTTTGCCGCGGCCCACTCCACCCCACAGGTACAGGCCCGGCACCAGGGGCTGGGGGCGCCGGCGCCAGCGTTTCAGCCAGCGCGCGAAGCGGCCGCGGCTGGCCGTCTCCCGCTCGGCCTGCAGCAACTGGTGATAGAGTTGGTCCAGCACCTGCACGGTTCGAAGTTGAGCCTGGTCCGGCAGCAGATCCTGGCAACGAAGTTGCTGCCGGTAGTATTGCAGGGGTGTGCTCATGTGCGGGTCGGACTGGCTCACGGCGACACACTCTACCCAGCCACCGGATTGCTGGCAATGTCGGCGCGGCTCGTGGTCGCCGGCAACCGCGAAAACTACGGGAAACTGCTGCACCGGACAGCCCGGCCGGGTATACTGACAGCCGGGGCCGTAGGATGTGGGAGGAATTCGTGTACAGTTTCGAAACCCTGTTTTTTTCCATTGCCAGCGCCCTGCTGGTCGGTGCCGTATCCGCTCTGCTGGCCTACCGTCACTGGTCCGCTGACGGCCGCAAGCAGCGCGAGCTGCAGAACAGCCTGGAGCTGTTGACTCAGCAGCAACGGGAGTATCGCGGCCAGGTGATGCAGCACTTCAGCGACACGGCGACACTGCTCAACAAACTGACGGAGAGCTATCGGGACGTACACAACCAACTGGCATCCGGTGCCCGCACGCTCACCGACGGTCACCCCACTACGCTTCTGCAACCCTTGCCCGAACCCGAATCCGCTGCCGCGGGCGATCCTGCAAGCCCCGTTTCCGTGCGTCAGCCGCTGGATTACGCACCCAAGAGTTATCCCTACGAACGGGGCATGCTGAACGAGGAGTTCGGCCTGGAGAAATCCGCTTCCAATGAACCCCGGGCGGTGCTGGTCGACACCGAAACCGGCACCGAGCCAGGTCGGCGCTGATCCATCAGGCTTCGTCCAGCGCCTGCGCCCGGTATTGCGCGGCACGGGCGTGAGCCGATAGTGATTCGGCCCGGGCCAGTTCCGTAACCACCGGTGTCATGGCCCGCACACCGTCACTGGAGGCCATGATTACCGAGCTGCGCTTGACGAAATCATACACCCCCAGGGGAGAGGAGAAGCGCGCTGTGCCGGCGGTGGGCAATACGTGGTTGGGGCCGGCACAATAATCGCCAAACGCTTCCGCAGTATCGCTGCCCAGGAAAATGGCCCCGGCGTTGCGCACCTGGGGCAGCCACTGGCGCGGCTGGTCGACGGCCAGATGCAGGTGTTCCGGGGCGACCCGGTTGGCAATGGCCACCGCCTCGGCGATATCGCGGGTCCTGATCAGGGCGCCGCGCCGCTGCAGCGAGGCCCGAATGATCCGGCTGCGCTCCATTTCCGGTAGCAGGCGATCCATACTCGCCTCTACCCGGGTGAGGAAATCCGCATCGGGCGAGAGCAGCATGGCCCGTGCGTTTTCATCGTGCTCGGCCTGGGCAAACAGGTCCATGGCGATCCAGTCCGGCTCGCACAAACCGTCGCAAATGATCAGAATTTCCGATGGCCCAGCCACCATGTCGATACCTACCTGGCCGAAAACCTTGCGCTTGGCAGCGGCCACGTAGAGGTTGCCGGGGCCGACGATCTTGTCGACCGCCGGTACTGTTTCGGTACCGTAGGCCAGGGCCGCAATGGCCTGTGCGCCACCGATGCGAAACAGCCGGTCTACCCCGGCGACCGCCGCCGCGGCCAACACCAGGCTGTCGAGGGTGCCGCCGGAGGCCGGCACCGCCATCACCACTTCCCGCACTCCGGCCACCTTGGCGGGAATCGCGTTCATCAATACCGACGATGGATAACTGGCCTTGCCGCCCGGCACGTAGACACCGACCCGATCCATTGGCTGAAGCTGCTGGCCGAGCAGGTTGTCGTACTGATCCCGGTAGTTCCAGGACTCCTGAACCTGGCGTTGATGGTAGTCGCGAATGCGCTCCGCGGCGATCGACAGCGCCTCGCGGGCGGCTTCGTCCAACCCGTCCAGGGCCGCCGGCATCTGCTCCGGCGGCAACTCGAGTTCGGCGGCAGTGGCCACGGACAAGCCGTCGTAGCGGCGGGTGAATTCCAGCAGGGCCTGATCGCCCCGCTCCAGCATTTGTTCGAACACCCCGTCGACCACCGCCAGCAGTTCGGCGTCCAGGATTTCACTCCAGTCGGTCAGACGCCGCAATTGCCTGGAAAAGTCCGCACTGGTGCTATCCAGACGGCGCATGATCAGATCTCCGGGAGAGCCTGGGACAGGGCCGTTACCAGATCCCCGATGGCCGTCCGGTTGGACCGCATCGCCGCCCTGTTGACCACCAGGCGGGAGCTTATTTCAGCCACCAGGTCTACCGGTTCCATGCCGTTGGCGCGCAGGGTGTTGCCGGTTTCGACGAGGTCCAGGATCATGTCCGCCAACTGCATCATGGGAGCCAGCTCCAGTGCTCCGGAGAGCTTGATGACATCGGCGTGCAGGCCACGCTCCGCAAAATAACGCCGCGCCACCGAGGTGAATTTGGTTGCCACGCGAATGCGCCGGCGGCCCGGCTGCCAGCCCACCGGTGCGGCCGTCATCAAGCGGCAGCGGGCGATGCGCAGATCCAGCGGTTCGTACATGCCTTCGGCGCCCTGTTCCAGGAGGACATCCTTACCCACGATACCCAGGTCGGCAGCGCCCTGGCGAACGTAGGTGGGAACATCCACGCCACGCAGCACCAACAGACGCAGTTGAGGATGGGAGGTCTCGAAGATCAACTTGCGGCTGCCGGCGATCTGTACGGTCGGGACAATTCCCGCCCTCTCCAGCAACGGCAGGGCCTGCTTCAGGATGCGTCCCCTGGTCAAAGCCAGGGTCAGTTCGGCGGACACAGTGCTAGCCCTCCTGGCGGGCCGACCACTCCGCCGGAGTGACGGCATGGATCTGCACCGCATGGATACTGCCGTCGGCGATGTATTCGCCCAGCACGGCATAGACCAGTTGTTGCCTCTTGACCGGCCTGAGCCCGGCGAAGACTTCACCGACCACCAGTACGTCAAAGTGATTGTCCACGGCGGAAACCCTGACCTCACAGCCCGGGAACTGCTCTGCCAGCAAAACCTGAAGTTGCTCCGGTTGCATTGCCGCTCCGCCGCAAAAAGCCGCACATTCTAGGAGAAATTTCCCCCAAAGGCGAGCCGCAGCGCCGCCGATCAAGGCATATTGCTTTTCGTGACCAGCATAATGCTCGCGAAACTTCTTGATACCGGCTGTTCAGCGAAATCAGCAAAAAGTAAATACCATGTTCTGTCAGGCAGCAATTATCTCCGCTCGACAGGAGTTGACAGGTCGTAGCTTTGGCGGAGGTCAGCCCAACATCAACGCTGAAGTGCTCAAGACCTTTCGGGTACCATTACCACCTGTCGATGAGCAAGCGGTAATCGTCCGTTTTCTGGACAAGGTTAAAACTGATGTGGATACGATGATTGATGGGTGCCAACGTGAGATCAATCTTATCCGCGAATACCGCACCCGTCTCATCGCCGATGTCGTCACCGGCAAGCTCGATGTCCGCGAGGCGGCCAAAACACTGCCGAACGGAGACCTATCCAGTTCCGTCGACGAAACCGATATAATGCAGGCTGAGTCGAAAGCCCCAAAGGTCAAATTCGGCAGCGCCGGGGAGGCGAACCAATGACAAACTGGGACACCTGCTCGGCGGTGGAACGAAAGCCGGGGAAAGTCAGTGGCGCCTGGGTTTTTGCGGGCACACGTATTCCGTTGTATGCCCTTTATGAGAACCTCGCCAGTGGCGCCACGGTCGAGGAGTTCGTTGAGTGGTTCCCGGGCGTAGATGAAAAGCAGGTTCGCGCTGTACTTGAATACGAGGCCCGTGCGCTTAGAACGGCTCTGGCACGTTGAGGCTGCTATTTGACCAGGGCACGCCAGCCCCTCTCCGGAATCACCTCCCAACGCACTCCGTGGATACGCTCGCGGAAAAAGGTTGGTCGGAAAAGAGTAACGGCGAGTTGCTCGATCTGGCTGAGATGGAGGGGTATCAGGTACTCGTTACTACCGACCAGAGCCTGAGACATCAACAGAATATCTCGGGCAAAAAACTCGGCATTGTCATATTGCTTTCAGCGAAATCAACGGCCTGCCGGTCATCACCTTCGAACTGAAGAACAACCTCACCAAGCAGACTGTTGACGACGCAATCGCGCAATACCGCCGGGACCGCAATCCACGGGAAAAACTGTTCGAACTCGGCCGGCAGCGGCAAGAGCAACTCCATTGCCTGGCTGGCGCTGTGCCTGTCTCTTCGGCTACCCCCCCCCATACCCTTTTTGCGAACAAATGTCACACAGCCACAAAAGTGGCAGTCCGATCCAACGGCAGGGTTAGCAACCAATTACGCCATTATCGCAGCACGGTAGCCTGTCGGCCTGGAGAGGAACAGCGGCAATTAATCGCGGTTTTTCACCGGCACATACACCCAAGAACAAGACTCTCGAAATCTTCGAACGCTGCGCAGCGTTCGAAGAAGGCCAAAAGGGGACACTTTAAACTGGGAGAAAAGGGGACATTTTAAAATTGGATTGACATTTTGTGATATGCCATTTGATATATATCAGCAACATGGTTATACTGTTTTCGCCCCGAAATTCCTGTTTTCACAATGAGGTGTGACATGACAGAAAAAGCATTTTCAAGTGTTGCCAAGCTCTTTATGAATGGTCGCAGCCAGGCTGTGAGATTGCCGGCAGAATGCCGGTTCGATGCCGATGAAGTCATGATCCAGAAACTTGGCGACAATGTGATTATCAGCCCCAGGACAGATTGTTGGGATGATTTTTTCGCGAGGGAGACGCTACCTGTAGATGAACGGATACCGGATATCGAGGAGTTGGAATATGAGAAACGGGAATTCTTCGACTGATGTATATGCTTGATACGGATATATGCGTGTACGTCATCAATGAGAATCCTGTTGAATTGAAGGCAACGTTTAACCGGTATTTCCAACAACTGGCGATTTCGTCGATTACACTGGCAGAACTGATGTTTGGTGTTGAAAAATCAGGGAATCGTCTCAGGAATCTTGATAACGCGCTCGACTTCACCCGGCGCGTGTCGGTGCTGTTTTTCGATGATAAGGCGGCTATGGAGTATGGGAAGCTAAGGGCCGAACTACAACGGAAAGGGACACCGATCGGGCCGAATGATACGCTGATTGCGGCACATGCTCGCAGCATCGACGCGACGTTGGTGACGAATAATATCCGGGAGTTTAACCGCGTACAGGGTTTGCGAGTTGAGAATTGGTACTGAGAATCGGGAGACGCTGCGCAGCGTTCACCACCGCGTTCCCGTATTCGATCACTGGCGCGGTTCCGGGTGTTTTACTGTACCCCGTCACCACGGTTGCTATCGATAGTTGTTTCGTCCGCGCCGGGGATGGCGAGGAAATGGGGGCCACCCACATTCGGCCCTAACCCGATGGCGGGGTGGAAGGGGAGGCATCCACGATGTCCCAATTGTCTATTACCTGGTCCAGGTCGCCTCCGGCGTCGCGGGCGGCGGCCTGAAACTGATTGCGATAAATCTGACCCAGGTTGATGGATTCGACAATCAGGTTGCGCAATTTCCATTGACCCTTCCGGTTGCGGTGCGCCTGATACCGGATCTCATAGGGCTGGGGGTTGTCGCTGTAGATGTACTGGAGCACGGTTGCCCGATTGCCCTCAGCACCAGCCCCCTCCGGGCGCTGGATTTCGGTGCGGCTGCCGCCAAATACCAGTAGACCCTTGCCATACGTGCGCACCAGGCCCACACGCATCTTGGCGGTGAAGCTGTCGACCTGGGCACGCAACCTGGCCTTGCCGGCGGCATCCAGCGACCGGTAGTATTCGCGGCTGGCAAAGGGACCCATCACGGCGCGGGCAAAACCCGAAAAATCTACCACGTCGTCGAGAACCGCCTGTAAATCGTCGTAATATTTTTCCAGTTGTGCCTCGCTGTCGGACGAAGCCGATTCAACCACCGCCATGACCCGGGCGGTGGCATCCTCCACCAGTTGGTAGGCGTCGTTCGGCTTCTGCTCCGCCAGCGTCCAGGTGGAGCCCAGCAGGCCCATTCCCAGCAACCAGGCCCAGCGCAAAGTTCGGTGGTATCCCATGGTCAACCTCCCAGGTCGAACTGTACCAAAGCTGACCGTTATCATGCTATCGTTTCTCCCGGACTTTCACCATCGTCGCCGTAGTCATTTCGCGCGGGCTGCAGCCGTCGGTTTGCAACCAACAGGATCGAAACTTTCATGCTGATCGCGTCAGTCGCCATTGTGGTGGGCTTTATCGTATTAATCTGGAGTGCGGACCTGTTCGTTGCCGGTGCAGCCTCGGTGGCCGGCAACCTGGGTATGCCCCCCCTGTTGATCGGTCTTACCATTGTTTCCCTGGGTACCTCGGCGCCGGAGGTACTGGTTTCGATCAACGCCGCCCTGTCCGATACCGGCGATTTGGCGATCGGCAACGCCATTGGCTCCAACCTGGCCAACCTGGGTCTGGTCCTCGGCGTGACGGCGCTGGTGGCTCCACTGCCGGTGCACCCCAATCGGCTGAAACGCGAAATGCCCATCCTGCTGACAGTCACTCTGGGTTGCGGCCTGCTGATGCTGGATGGCGATCTGAGTGCGGTAGACGGCCTGCTGATGCTGGCCGCCTTGACGTTTATCCTGATCGAGATGATCAACAGCCAGGTCAACAGCCCCGACGAAACCACGCCGGACCATATGAAGCAACTCCCCGAACTGCCATTGGGTCGTGCCTGGGTCAGTTTTCTGATTGGCCTGGTCCTGCTCAGCGCCAGTGCCAAATTGTTGGTCTGGGGGGCTGCCGCCGCCGCCGTGGGGCTCGGAGTCAGCCCCCTGGTAATCGGTTTGACCATCGTCGCCATCGGCACCAGCCTTCCCGAATTGGCGGCGTCCGTGGCCAGCGCCTTGAAGGGACATGGCCAGATCGCGCTGGGCAACGTGCTGGGCTCCAACCTCTTCAACCTGCTGGGCGTAATGTCACTGCCGGGGTTGTTCGAAACCCAGGTGCTGGACTCCCTGGTACTGCTGCGGGATTACTCCAGCATGACGGGGATCACCCTGCTGCTGGCCGTGGCCCTCTACGCGAGCCGGCTGCGGATTTCCCTTGGCAATTCCACCCGCCAGATGTATGTCGGGCGCGGCCTTGGTGCGCTGTTACTAGTTACCTTCGCGCTGTATTATTACTGGCTGTACCTCACGGTATGAACGGTGCTGACCGCTTCTGACAGGAAAATACCCGTGTCGATTGTCGAAAATCCGGATTATCTGGGCTCTGCACAGCGCACCGTTCGCATGGAGCGGGACGCCATATCCGATCTGCTGGAACGCATGGACGAGGGCTTCAGCCGGGCCTGCGAGATTCTCATGGCCACCCGGGGACGGGTGGTGGTATCCGGCATCGGGAAGTCGGGACACATCGCCCGCAAGATCGCCTCCACCCTGGCCAGCACCGGCACCCCTGCCCTGTTTGTCCACCCGGCCGAGGCCAGTCACGGCGACCTGGGCATGATCACCAGGCACGACTCGGTGATTGCTCTTTCCAACAGCGGCAATACCGACGAAGTCGTCACCCTGTTGCCCCTGCTCAAACGTATGGCCGTACCCTTGATCACCATGACCGGGGAGGCCGATTCGGTGCTGGCACTGGCTGCTGACGTCAACCTCGATACCGGGGTCAGCGTCGAGGCCTGTCCGCTGGACCTGGCGCCAACATCCAGCACTACCGTGTGCCTGGTCGTGGGAGATGCGCTGGCCATCGCGTTGCTGGAAGCTCGTGGCTTTTCGGCGGAAGATTTCGCCTTTTCGCACCCCGGCGGCAATCTCGGTCGCCGCCTGCTGCTGAAGGTCGAAGACATCATGCATCGGGGGCCGGCGCTACCCGCCGTGGTCAGCGGGGCGACGCTGGACAAGGCTTTGCTGGAGGTCAGCAACAAGGGGCTGGGCATGACCAGCGTCGTCGATGACCGGGGCAGACTGCTGGGGGTGTTTACCGATGGCGACCTGCGCCGTGCGCTGGACGACGAAATCGACATTCACCAGACCCCCATCGACCAGCTCATGACCCGCAACTGCATTACCATCACCGCGGACAGCCTCGCTGCCGAGGCCTTGCACATTATGGACGAACACAAAATCTCGGCCCTGGTGGTGGCCGACGGTGAGCAGCCGGTCGGCGCCCTCCATCTGCACGACCTGCTCAAAGCCGGGATCGCATGAACGCGGAACAACGGGCGGCAGCCATCCGCATGCTGGTGCTGGATGTCGACGGCGTGCTGTCCACCGGTCTGCTGTTTTATGACCAGCGGGGCGAACAGTTGAAAAGCTTCCACAGTAGCGACGGCCTGGGAATCAAACTGCTGTTCGAGCAGGGCATTGAAGTCGCCATCATCAGCGGCCGCAGTTCACCCATGGTCGAGCAGCGGGCCCGGGAACTCGGGATATCCCATGTGATCCAGGATCGTGAAGACAAGCTGGACGCGCTGAATTCACTGGCTGAAAACGTGGGAATTCCACTGCGCCACATCGCCTATCTGGGAGACGACCTGCCGGATCTCGGCGCCATCGAAAGGGCCGGATTGGGCATGGCCGTAGCCAATGCCGACCGCTATGTCGCCCGGCACGCCGACTGGGTCAGTCAGGCGCAGGGCGGCATGGGTGCGGTACGCGAAGCTTGTGAGTTCATCCTGCACTGCCAGGGGAAACTGCAGGTAATCCAGGAGAGCTTTCGGGCATGAGCAGTTTGTTGCGCACTTTCCCGGTCTGCCTGCTCGCCGTGGGACTGCTGGTCCCTGGCACGACGGGCCTGGCTCTTCCCGACGACAAGGAGCAGCCGATTCACATCGAGTCGGAAGAAGTGGTCAGCGATGAAAAGAACAGGGTTACCCGCTACCGTGGCAATGTCAGGATTCGCCAGGGCAGCATTCGCATTGCCGCCGACTTCGTCACCCTCTATCACCTCGACTCACCGGCCGACAAGATCGTCGCCGAGGGCCAGCCGGCCCGCATGCAAATGCAGCGGCAGCCCGATACCGAGCCCATTCACGCCGAAGGGAAGATCATCGAGTACTACAAGGAACAGGAGCGGCTCTACATCAGCCACCAGGCCAGACTGGAACAGGATGGCTCCACGGTACAATCCGACTCGATCGAATACTTCATCAACCGGGAACTGGTCAAGGCCCTTGCCGACGAATCGGTCAGCGGAGAGGCGCAGGGTCGAGTCAAGGTGGTGATACCGCCCGGCAGACTCGAACTGGACAAGGCGGATTGACCGGCACATGGGTCAACTCAGCGCAGCCCACCTCGGCAAGAGCTACCAGGGCCGCAAGGTGGTTATCGATGTCTCCATCAGCGTGGAAAGTGGCCAGATCGTCGGCCTGCTGGGCCCCAACGGGGCCGGGAAAACCACCTGTTTCTACATGATCGTCGGCATTGTCGCCGCCGACCGGGGCACGGTGGCAATCGATGGCCGGGACCTGACCGAGCTGCCCATGTCGCAGCGCGCAAGAATGGGTATCGGTTACCTGCCCCAGGAAGCGTCCATATTCCGCAAACTGTCGGTCAGGGACAATATCCTCGCGGTACTGCAAACCCGCAAAGATCTCGATCGCCACCAACGGGGGCAGAAGCTGGAACAATTGCTGGCCGAATTTCACATCGACCACATCGCCAATAATTCCGGCGTCAGCCTGTCCGGAGGCGAGCGGCGGCGGGTTGAAATCGCCCGTGCCCTGGCTACCGACCCGGATTTCATTCTACTGGATGAGCCCTTTGCCGGAGTGGACCCCATCTCGGTCAACGATATCAAGCAGGTGGTCACGCATTTGCAGCGGCGAGGCATCGGCATCCTCATTACCGATCACAACGTACGGGATACGCTGGACATCTGTGAGAGGGCCTATATCGTCGGCGAGGGCAATATCATCGCCACCGGCAGCGCCGAGGATATTCTCGCGAACCAGCGAGTCCGCAGCACCTATCTGGGAGATAATTTCCGTCTCTAGACCGCGCCTGCCAAAGTAACACGCCAAATTCTCGCCAATATCGGGTCACTCGCAGTTGCACCCGTTGAGGGGCCGGACTACACTGAAACGCAGGGTCAAAGCGTCTTGCGGAGCCATGTGCAAAGCCTCAGTCCATCAATGAAGCAAACCCTCCAGCTCAAGCTCAGCCAACAGTTGGCAATGACGCCACAGTTGCAGCAAGCCATCCGTCTGTTGCAATTGTCTACCCTGGATCTGCAACAGGAAATACAGCAGGTCCTGGACAACAATCCGATGCTGGAGATTCAGGACGACGGCGCGGAAGAAAGCTCCGGAGACGACCAACCCGGTGGTGAGCCGCTGCGACAGAGCGCTGCCGACAACCCCAGTGAAGTCCAGGCCGGCGACCCCGAATGGGTGGATGACTTTGCCGACGAATCGTCGACCCCTGCGCCCTGGGACGATGAAAACCGGATACCGGCCGCTTCCGGCCAGACCAGCAGTGCCTACAATGACCCGGGCCTGAGTCGCGGCACGGGTCCGGACCTGGATCTGGACGGTCGCTTCCCCAACCCGGAATCCCTGCGTGAGCACATGCTCTGGCAACTGAATCTGACTCGATTTTCCGATCTGGATCGCGCCATCGCGCTGGCCATTATTGACGCCACCGACGATAACGGGCGGCTGTCTCTCCCGGCCCGGGAAATCTGGGAAAGTTTCAATCCGGAACTGGGCATTGAACTGGACGAAGTGATGGCGGTATTGCACCGCCTGCAGCGGTACAATCCAATCGGAGTCTGCTGCCATGACCTGCGGGAATGCCTGCTGGTACAACTGCAACAAATGCCGGATGACACGCCCTGGCTGTCGCTCTCCAAACTGCTGGTCAACCGCTACATGGGCCTGTTGGGCACGCGCGATTACGCTCAGATCATGCGCCGTACCAGGATCGGGGAGGCGGAATTGCAGGCGGCCCTGGAACTGATTCAGCAGCTTTCGCCCAATCCCGGCCAAAGCCTGGCAATCGCTCACACCGAATACATAGTCCCGGATCTCTATGTGCGCAAGGAGAAGGGCAACTGGGTCGTGGAACTGAACCCGGAACTGGCGCCAAAGTTGCGCATCAACTCCCACTATGCCAGCCTGGTGAAGCGCGCCAACAACAGTTCTGAAAATACCTACCTGCGCGACAACTTGCAGGAGGCACGATGGTTTCTGAAGAGCCTGCAGAGCCGCAACGAAACCCTGATCAAGGTCGCCGGCAAAATCGTTGAGCTGCAACAGGGCTTCCTGGAGTACGGCGACGCGGCCATGCAACCCCTGGTTTTGCGCGACGTCTCCGAAGCCATTGAAATGCACGAATCCACCGTGTCGCGAGTGACCACCCAAAAGTACCTGCACACCCCGCGCGGCATCTATGAACTGAAATATTTCTTCTCCAGCCACGTCAGCACGGCCAGCGGCGGCGAGTGTTCATCCACCTCGGTTCGCGCCCAGATCAGGCAACTGATCGAGGCGGAAAATCCCTGCAAGCCCCTCAGTGACAACAAAATCAGCGCGCTGATGGCGGCGCGAGGCGTCAGGGTGGCGCGGCGCACTATCGCCAAATACAGGGAATCGCTGCACATTCCCCCATCCAATGAGCGCAAACGGTTGGGGGGCTCTGAATGAGCACTGCCCCATGCCGGAGTTTTCAATCAACCAAGGAGTAATCCATGCAAATTACCATCAGTGGACATCACGTCGAAGTCACTTCCGCCCTGCGCGAATACGTCCTGGCAAAAATGCAACGCCTGCAACGCCACTTCGACCACATCAACAATATGGATGTCAAACTGATCGTGGAAAAACTGGTTCAGAAAGCCGAGGCCAACATCCGGGTGTCCGGCGCCGATATTTTCGCCGATGCGGAATCAGCGGATATGTATGCCGCCGTGGACCTGCTGGCAGATAAACTGGACCGACAACTCATCAAGTACAAGGAAAAAAAACGCCGGCGCTGATCGAATCGGCACCGGAAGAATGCTGGACCTGACTACCATCATCAGCCCCGAGCGCTGTCTGTGCCGGGCTCCCGTGATGAGCCAGAAGCGGCTGTTCCAGACCGCCGCCAGGCTGCTCGGCGAGGCCCATCCGGCGCTGGATGCCGACACCCTGTTCGCCAGCCTGCTGGCGCGGGAAAAACTGGGTAGTACCGCCCTTGGCTCCGGCGTGGCCATTCCCCACTTTCGCAGTCCCGATTGCCCCCGAGCCCTGGGTGGCCTGATCACTCTGGACCAACCGGTACCCTTCGAGGCACCCGACCAGCGGGGAGTGGATATCCTGTTCATACTGGTGGTCCCCGAAGAACGGCATCAGCAACACCTGGATATACTTGCCGGCCTGGCAGGTTTGCTGGGTCGAGAGGACTTCTGCCTGCTGCTCCGGCAGGCCACCGACCACCGAGAGCTGTACCGGACGGCCACGGAATTCAGGCCCTGAACCAACTCGAAGTCCGGTTGAAGCGGCGCGCGACATCGGTCAATATGCGCGAATACGGGCGGGTAATATCGGCGTTGGCGGCGTCTGCGCCGGTCCCGAAGTGCCCGGGAACTTCGGGGGAGTCCGGGGGTGCGGGCTAGCGAATCATGATCGAGCGAGAAATACGAATCATCAACAAACTGGGCCTGCACGCCCGTGCCGCGGCCAAATTCGTGAGCTGTGCCTCAGCCTTTTCCAGCCAGGTCCGGTTTGGCCCCTCCGGGGGGCTGATCGATGGCAAGAGCATCATGTCAGTGATGATGCTCGCCGCGGGCAAGGGTTCGGAACTGCTGCTGCAGGTGGAAGGCGAGGATGAACAGGAGGCGCTGACAGCCCTGCTTAGCCTGATCGAAAACCGTTTCGACGAGGATCGATAAGCGTGCCGACCGCGGCGAAAGTCACCGACACCCAGGACCGGCTGGATGAGTTGAATTCCGCTCTCGACAGCGGCACGTTTATCGAAGTACGTCGTATGCTGCGCACCCTGCCGGCACCGGATATCGCCCATCTGCTGGAATCCTCGCCACCTCCCGGCCGCCATGTATTGTGGCAATTGATCGACGAGTCGGAAGAAGGCGAAATTCTGCAGGAACTCAGCGACGATTTACAGGCGCAATTCCTGCGACAGATGGATGCCAGACAGGTGGCTGCGGTAACCGAGGGGCTGGAGACCGACGATGTCACCGATATTTTGCAGCAACTGCCGGACAAGGTACTGCAGGAAGTACTCAAGTCCATGGACCAGCAGGACCGAACCCGGCTGGAACAACTGCTGACCTACCCGGACGATACCGCCGGCGGGTTGATGAATACCGACACCATCACCGTGAGAACGCGCCACAGCATGGACGTGGTGTTGCGCTACCTGCGCCGCCACACGGAAATTCCGGCAATGACCGACAATCTGATCGTGGTCAATCGGGCCGACGATTTCATCGGTCTGCTGCCATTGCGTAGCGTGCTGGTTGCCGACCCCGATGACAGTGTCCTGGACCGGATGCGCACCGATGTCGAAGCCATACCGGCGACCATGCCCAGCACCGAGGTGGCCAAACTATTCGAACGCCATGACTGGGTATCGGCGCCGGTGGTAGACGCAAAGGGAAAACTGCTGGGCCGGATTACCATCGACGATGTGGTCGATGTGATTCGGGAGGATGCCGATCACTCTCTGATGAGCATGGCGGGTCTGGGGGACGAAGACGATACCTTCGCTCCGATACTGACGACCACACCACGCCGCGCGGTGTGGCTGGGCATCAATTTGCTCACTGCCTTCATTGCCTCGGCGGTGATCAATCTGTTCCACGACACCCTGGACAAGGTAGTGGCATTGGCGGTGTTGATGCCCATAGTGGCCAGCATGGGCGGCATTGCCGGCACCCAGACCCTGACGCTAATGGTGCGCGGCATGGCCCTCGGGCAGATCGGCCGCAGCAATCGCAACTGGTTGATCAACCGCGAGTTCGTGGTGGGCCTGTTAAACGGTATCCTCTGGTCGCTGGTGGTGGCCGTAGCGGCATCGCTATGGTTCGAGGATACCCTGATCGGATTGATCATCGCCGCAGCCATGGTCATCAACCTGGCGACCGCCGCCCTGGCCGGCACCCTGATCCCCCTGATCATGCGTCGACTTAGCATCGATCCGGCCCTGGCCGGAGGCGTAGTACTGACCACGGTCACCGATGTGGTGGGCTTTCTTTCCTTTCTGGGTCTGGCTACCCTGTTTTACGCCTGAGCCCGCACCTTGCCGGAGACAGCCGGCGCTGAAACCAGGGCCGGGCTTCCATCACGGCTCGTCGGCTGGCGCATCGCCACTTTCCCCATCTGCCGACATGGCCTCCCTCTGCTTGAGGTCGGTATCAAATATGCGCTCAAACCTCACTTCCGGATCTTCCCACGGACCACTGATGTCATACACAACGCTGGAAAAACGGTCTACCTGCTGGGTAAACAGTTTGCTGACCGCATAGACACCGGCCGCGGCGGGCAGTCCGCCAATCACTGCCGCGACCCAGGGCAGGTTGCTGGCTATCGGCAGGGTGGCTAGCATTTCGCCGTCCACCCTCACCTGATGCAAATCCACCAATCCCACAAACTGGAAGCGGCTTGAGCGACCCGACACATCCATTTGTGGAACCTCTATCAACCCCTCCCGAAGCAGCAGCTCACCGCTGATGGAATCGAAGGAAATGCCGGATTGGAACAGTGTCCCGGTATCGAATGACAGGCGCCGCACAAACTCGGTCAAATTCAATAGTCCCACAACCCGCAAGGTGCCCTCTGCCGCGGCCGACCTATTCAAAAAACGACCTTGCTCCATGGCCACCCCGACGCGCCCGGTGGCCGCAGCCAGGCGGAAATCCATGGGGGTGCCGGGCCACTGCATATCGATATCGAAACCGCCGCCGCTGGTTTCCAGCACCTGTTCGTAGCTGTATTCGGACAGGACATCGCCGAAATTCAGGAACTGGACCGGCCCCTGCACGCGGGTACTGTCGACACCTCCCTCGCGCAGCCAGTCCAGCGTAAGGCCACTGTCACCGCCCAGGTCCAGACCCCGCAAATGGCCGCCGATATTGCTCAGGTGGTAGTTGTCGCCAGTCTGGCGAAGGTCGAAATCGAGATTGCCCAGAGCCCGCCCATTGCGCTGCAGATCTTCGACAGTGACTTGCAGTTCGGGCAAGACAAAGTCGCTCTCCGAGGTAACCAGATCGAACAGATATTCCGGTACGCCATCCATATCCAGCTCATCCAGCGCAAGTGAGACCCGGCTCAGGTCTGCGGGAAATGCGGCGGAACCCCGAACCCAGTCGGTGCTGAAATCCAAATGCCAGGCGGCTTCCAGTTGCCGGGCGGAGAATTGCAGGTCGTTCAGGGTGTGTCCCCCGATCTCCAGTTCTCCCAGCTTCAGGTCACGCACCAGCAACAGTAACTCCACCCCAAAACCGGTCTGCCCGGCCAGCACGTACCGGCCCACGAAGTCCATCCAGGGATTCCACTCCAGGCGTTCCAGTTCCCCGCCAATGACCAGGCGCTGGCGCGAGTCGGCCAACTGTGGTTCGGCAAAGCCCAGACCCGCCGCCGCCAGACCCTGGTCTGAAAACAGCAGCTGCAACCAGATGCGCTGGTCGAGGGACAGCATCAACTCCGGCGCTGTGCCGTCGAGGGAAATTTCCGCCCAGAACTCGGTGCGTTGGTCGGCGGCCTTGGCAAAGCCCTGGGGCAGATCGAGCGCCACGCCGTGCAGGTCGGACCTGATTTCAATGCGGGGTTGAGCGTCGTCGGCGGGCACCACGACCTGCAACTCGGCCTGGGTACCTCCACTGGCGAGACGCAGCACCTCCAGATCCAACCACTGCCGCAGGGCGTCGCTCTCAACCGGCCCATTCACCCGAACGACCAGATCCTCGAGCCCATTCGTTCCCGCGCCCTGCACCACCTCGACCCGCAGCGGCTGCCCCCACAGGCTGGCCCGCAGATTGCGGGACGAAAATCCACTGCCGGTGTGGTAGCGCAGGGTTCCCTGGAGTTGTTGCAGCACCACCCCCCAGGGGGCCAGATCCAGTGCCACGCCGTCCAACTCTGACTGCAGCGAAACCCGGGTGCCGGCTCCGGGAGTACGCAGGTCCATCGCCAGTTCCAGCGCCGTCGACAGCTCGCCCCGCATCTGCCAGTCGGCGAAGGCGTCGCCCACCAGGCCGCGCAAGGGTGACTGCTTGACCGCTTCGAAACCATCCTGGGCCGGGCCTTCCAGCCTGGCGTCCACCGCCAGCAACAGCCCGGCAGGGGACCCGCCGCCGGGCCGCAAACTCACCGCGGCCGATTCCACCACCGAATCGAGACAGCGCGCTCGCTGAATCTCGGCGTCCACACTGGTGTTATCGACATACAGGGAGGCCGCAACGTCGCTGAGGGGCGGCCAATCCGGGTGATAGTCCAATTCGGCTCGAACCACATCGATAAAAAACTGCTGACTGCGCAGCGCCTTGTCGCCTTTTCGCAGGCTGCCCCGGAACGCAAAACCAACCCGTTCCAGGTGGCCCGAACCGATACTGCGCTCCAGCCATTGCAACAGACCGGTTGGCAGCGTACGGGGCAGATACTTTTGCCGATACTGCACAGCGGTATTCTCGATGGCGAGCAGCAAGTCGAGTTCCGGCTTCACCAGCGCTACATTCCTGGGCACGCTCAGCGCCATCAGCCCCTGTAGTTCCCCCTCTTCGTCCCGACCTGTGAGCCTGCCGCTCCACAACGCAAAGCGGTCCGGTTCCAGCATGAAGGCAAGCTCGACGGCAAAATTCTGGTAGTTCAGCGGATGTCCATAGAGGGCAGGGAAACCCAGCGTGAAATCCCTGGCATCGATCTGTATCAGGCCGGCGCCGGGGCGCAGCGAAAAATAGCCCTCGGCGGAATCCATGGACGGCACTCCTTTCCAGGAATTGATTGCCAATGCCGCAAAGTTGCCCTGCAACTGCCAGATCGCCTTCTCCCGTCCAAGGTCGGCGATGCTGGCCTGCAGACGAGTGACCTGCCCGGATGGCGACAGGCTGGCCAAAATCGCGTCGCCGCCGGGGGTCAGCAGTTTCTGCGCCCGCAGGTAATCCACCAATGGGGCAATATCCAGCGCCGGGAAATGAAACTGCCAACTGTCATCCCGAAAGCTGGCACTCGCGCCCTCCAGCACGAACTCCGCTGCCCCGCTGCCAGCCTGCAATTGCGAGGCGGCAAACTCCCAGCCCTGCTCCACCTCGGTGGCCTTCAGGCGCCCCGATATGCGCTCCAGTTCAATGGGGTCGCCGGCTTCGGCAAGCCTGGCCAGGACAATGTCCCGGGCCGAGAAATCGGTCACGCAGTGCAATCTGCCGGCGGTCATGCTGAGCCAGAACTCGCTGTTGACCTGTCCCCGGTTCAACCGCAGCCCGGCCAGGTTGGCGAAATCGGCATGGCCCTCAGCGGCGTCCAGGCGCAGTTGCAGGTGCAGTTTGGCGTCCAACCGATCCCGATCGGCAGGGTCTCCGGTGGCCTCGCCGATGAGCTCCAGCCAGGGCGCCGCCCCGGGATCGAAAAGAGACAGATTGAGGCGGCGAAACTCCTGGTCGCGCAACAGTTGCATGCTGCCATGGCCACGATACTGCTGCTCCTGGTGACGCAGGGACAAAACCAGTTCATCGACCAGCAGCCGTTCGGTATTGAACACAAAATGCAATACGGGTTCGAGCAGGAACCCTTCGCCGAGGGCAACACCTGCCATTTTGAGCCGCCCGTCGGCGTCCAACTCGACCTCCAATTCCACCTGCTGGGCCTGCAACAGGTACAACTGCGGGGTTCCGGTGAGGATGGTGTCCAGCACATCGAAGCCTAGATTCAGCCTCTCTACCTGCAGCGCGGGAGCGACGGAATTTTCGCCACCCAATCGGACATCCTGCAGTTCCAGGTAGGGCGTCAGCGATTCCCAATGGCCGCGCACTGCGTCGGCCTGCACCACGAAATCGAGGCGAGCATTGATCTCGCGCAGCAACTCGGTTTGATAGCGGTCGACATTGCCCATAACCACCCGCCCGATGCTGATGTACAACGCCAGGCCCACCGTGAACGTCAGGATACCTGCCCACAGCAGCTTGTTCAGCAGGATGAGGATACGGTTTTTCAATTGGGCGTCTGCAAGGTCTGGGCGCACGCTGGGCAGGGCGGTTTCGTCTTCATTGGATGTTGTGCACCCTGCACTGATGGCGCAGTATCACCAGGACCCCGGGCCAGAGAACGGCACCCGACAGCGCCGGCAACAGAAACCAGGAATTGGAATTACCCGTACCCGACAGGTTCTGCACCCACAGGCCCCACAATTGATGCAAGCCCAGCAACACCAGCACGGTGGCGGATTGCTGCCAGACAGTGGCTACCCGCAGGCGCTGGTACAGCAGCAACAGGAACGCCGCAAGTAACGTGAAGGACAGGGCATTCTGACCCGGAACTGCGCCTTCGATGGCATCCAGTAACAATCCGACACCGAAAGCCACGTAGATGCCGACCCGCTGTGGCACAGTAATCAACCAGAACACCAACACCAGGGCCGTCCACTCCGGCCGCACCAGTTCGGCCCAGTACGGAAGGGGGAAAATTGCCAACAGACAGGCGCAGAAGAAACTGAGGACAATCACCCAGAAGCCGTTGTTTTCATTCATGACGGTACGCCAACAGCAGGTGACGACTACGATTCAGTTGCGCACTGGGCCTGGCCCTGGCAGTGACAAAAACCTGCCCCGGGTCTCGTTCAATGGCGGTGATGACCGCTACCGGGTAACCCTCGGGAAACCGCCCACCCAGACCCGAAGTTACCAGCAGGTCCCCCATCTTGATATCCGTGGTGAAAGAGACTTGCCTCAGGTTCAGTTGCTCCAGTTGGCCACTGCCCTCGGCAATCGCCCGCACCCCGTTGCGATTCACCCGCACCGGCACCGAATGGGTAACATCGGTGATCAACAGCGCGCGGGAACTGATACTGCCCACCGCCACTACCTGTCCCACCAGGCCATCGGCATCCAGCACAGCCTGTCCCACATGGACACCATCCCGGCGGCCCTTGTTCAGCACCACAAGGTGCCGAGCGGGATCCGGGCCGACCCCGATCAGTTCCACCGCCCTTACATCGTCGGGAAGGGTCGCCTTGGCGAAAAACAGATCCCGCAACCGTTGATTCTCCATCCGCAGTGCTTCCATCTGCAGTAGCTGGCCTTTGAGCAGCAGTGCCTGCTCGCGCAGTTCCCGGTTTCGATTCAGCAGGTTGGCACGGCTGCTGAAATTTTCTCTGGCCCATGTACCGAAGCGCGCCGGGGTATCCACCAACCAGTAAAATGGCAGGGCGATATTGGAGAAAACTGCGTGGGTGGCTTTCTGCCGATTGAATTGGAAGTCCATGATCATCAACAGCAGTGCGAGTATCACGGCAATCAGGGTCCGCCTTCTCAACGCTGTATTTTTCAGAAATAACAGTTTGATGGCGGCTTCTCCTGTTGATCAGGTGACAGTCGCGCGTAACCGGGCACTACCTGGTGGCAATCAGGGACAGCGTGCGACGGTCCATTTGTTCGATGGCGAGGCCACCACCGCGTGCGACACAGGTGAGCGGATCCTTGGCAACGACCACCGGTACGCCCGTGTGTTTCGACAGCAGCGCGTCGAGACCGCGCATCAAGGCACCGCCACCGGTGAGCACGATCCCGCTCTCGGCAATATCGGAAGCCAGCTCCGGAGGCGCGTGCTCCAGCGTTCTCATCACAGCCTGGATGATCTGGGCCAGGGTTTCCTGCAGGGATTCCCTGATCTCTTCCGAGTTGAGCGTAAAAGTCTTGGGCACACCTTCCGCCAGGTTGCGACCGCGGATATCGATCTCGCGCTGTTCCTGGAGCGGAAAGGCACATCCTACTTCCTGCTTGATGCGCTCCGCGGTGGAGTCACCGATCAGGCTGCCATATTCGCGCCGCACATAGGCGACGATGGCCTTGTCAAAGCGATCCCCGCCGACCCGGATAGACTCTCGATAGACCACCCCGTTGAGGGACACAATGGCAATTTCAGTTGTACCACCACCTACGTCCACCAACATGGAACCGCTGGCCGCCCCCACATCCAGACCGGCGCCGAGCGCTGCCGCCATGGGCTCCTCGATCAGGTGGACCTCGCGCGCTCCGGCACCCAGCACGGACTCGCGAATGGCCCTGCGCTCGACCTGGGTCGACAGGCACGGCACGCAAACCAGTACGCGCGGGCTGGGACGAATAAAGCTGCCCTCGTGCACCTTGGCGATGAAGTACTGCAGCATTTTTTCAGTAACCTGAAAGTCGGCAATCACGCCATCCCGCAGCGGCCGAATGGAAGTGATGTTGTCCGGGGTGCGCCCCAGCATGCGCTTGGCTTCCATGCCCACCGCCTCGACGGATTTCTGGCCGCCGACTTCGCGCAGGGCCACCACCGAGGGCTCGTTGAGCACCACACCCCGGTCACGGACGTAAATGAGGGTATTCGCGGTCCCCAGGTC
>CAZUGZ010000001.1:0-4553 GCA_964620555.1 uncultured Alteromonadaceae bacterium | reverse complement strand
CGGACAAATCACTGGAAAACAGCCCGCGTAGCCATTTGAACATGATCAGATCACACCTTGGGAAACTTGTGCTGCAGACTGTTGTAGTGGTGACAAAAAAACGGCCTTTTTCAATGTGTTGGAAATGTTTGATGCCAGTGGCGGAACTCTAACAACTGCAAGGATTATGGGCAAGGCGCAAATGTGTTAGATTTGCATCGCCGCAACGCACTGTCACCCTTTGCCAGACTGAACACGATATGCCAGTAACACAAGCCGAGATCCTGCAACTTGCCGAGCTGGCGAGGATTCGCATAGCCGATCGGGACATCGGCGAAGTAACCCGCCGCATCACCCACATTCTGGCGATGGTAGGGCAGATGCAGGAGGTCGATACCGGGGGGCTCGAACCGCTGGCCAACCCCCTGGACGCCGCCCAGCGTCTGCGCCCGGATGTGGTCACGGAGACAGATCAACGACAGGACTTTCAACAACTCGCGCCCGAGGTGGAGGACGGTCTCTATCTGGTACCCAGGGTCATCGATTGAGATGCGGGACCACACCATTGCCTCACTGGGAAGGGGACTGCGTGCCGGGGAGTTCTCCAGTGTCGAGATCACCCGCGACTACCTGGCCCGCATCGCCGCCAGCAATCCGCACCTGAACGCCTTTATCACGGTAACGGAAAAGGCTGCCCTGACCCAGGCCGAAGTCGCGGACCAGCGCCGCGCCAATGGCGAACAGCACCCGTTGCTGGGGGTGCCCCTGTCCCACAAGGACATCTTTTGCACTCGAGGCGTGCGCACCAGTTGCGGTTCCCGCATGTTGGACAATTTTGTCCCGCCCTACGACGCCACTGTAATCAGCAGGTTGAATGCAGTCGGCAGCGTCAGCCTCGGCAAGACCAACATGGACGAATTCGCCATGGGCTCTTCCAATGAGACCAGCTTCTACGGCCCGGTGCGCAATCCCTGGGCCGATGACCGCGTACCCGGCGGCTCTTCCGGGGGCTCTGCCGCGGCAATCGCTGCCCGTCTGACGCCCGCGGCGACCGGTACCGATACCGGGGGGTCGATTCGCCAGCCGGCGGCCCTGTGTGGCGTCACCGGGCTCAAGCCCACCTACGGACGGGTTTCCCGCCTGGGAATGATCGCCTTCGCCTCCAGCCTCGACCAGGCCGGACCCATGGCCCGGACAGCCGAGGACTGCGCGTTGTTGCTGTCCACCATGAGCGGCTTCGACGCGGGCGATTCCACCTCGATCGAGCGCCCGGCGGAAGACTTCAGCAGCCAGCTCGAGCGCGGGCTCGACGGCCTCAAGGTCGGCATCCCCGAACAGTACTTCGACGCCCAACTGGACCCCGGCATTAGCGACACGGTGCAGGCGGGGCTGCGGCAACTGGAGCAAATGGGTGCCGAATTGCTGGACATTTCCCTGCCCCACAGCGAATTCAGTGTGCCGGCCTACTACGTCATCGCGCCCGCCGAGGCTTCCACCAACCTTTCCCGCTACGATGGAGTGCGCTACGGCTACCGCTGTGAGCAACCCCGCGACCTGCACGATCTGTACACCCGCAGCCGGGAGGAAGGCTTTGGTGCCGAAGTGAAGCGCCGGATCCTGGTGGGCACCCATGTCCTGTCCGCCGGTTACTACGAAGCGTTCTACCACAAGGCACAGCAAATACGTCGCTTGCTGCAACAGGATTTCAGGCGGGCCTTCGAACAGGTCGATATCATTGTCGGCCCCACCACCCCCCACTCGGCATGGCGCTTTGGAGAAAAATCCGACGATCCCCTGGCCATGTACCTGGAGGACAGCTACACCCTGGGCGTCAACCTGGCCGGGCTTCCCGCCATGTCGGTACCGGCAGGATTCAGTCGCAAACTGCCGGTGGGCATGCAGTTGATCGGCAACTATTTTGCCGAGGGCAGGCTGTTGAACGTCGCCCACCAGTTCCAGCAACACACCGATTGGCACTGTCAGACTCCGGCCCTGGCCTGAGGAGTTGAAACCATGTCCTGGGAAACCGTAATCGGTCTGGAAGTTCACGTGCAGTTGGCCACCCGGTCGAAAATCTTTTCCGCCGCCGCCAACCGCTTCGGAGCCGAGCCCAACCGTCAGGCCTGCGCCATCGATCTGGCCATGCCGGGAACCCTGCCGGTGCTCAACACCGAGGCAGTGCGTCTGGCGGTCCTGTTCGGCCTGGGTATCGACGCTGAAATCAGTCGACACAGCCAGTTTGAGCGCAAGAACTACTTCTATCCGGATCTTCCCAAGGGTTACCAGATATCCCAGTTTCGCCAGCCGATAGTGGGCCGTGGCAAGCTCGAGATCCAACTGCCCGACGGCCAGCTCAAGTCGATTGCCATTACTCGCGCCCACCTGGAAGAGGACGCCGGCAAATCGTTGCACCGGGATTATCGCGACTGCTCGGGCATCGACCTGAACCGGGCCGGCACACCGCTACTGGAAATCGTCTCGGAACCGGAACTGGGTTCGGCCGAGGAAGCGGTGATCTACCTGAAAACCATCCACGCCCTGGTGACCTGCCTGGGGGTGTCCGATGGCCAGATGGAAGAGGGTTCCCTGCGCTGTGATATCAATCTCTCACTGCGCCCCGAAGGCAGCAGGCAACTTGGCACCCGCACTGAAATCAAAAACGTCAACTCGTTCCGTTTTGTCGAAAAGGCCATCCATGTCGAACGGCAGCGGCAACTCGAGATTCTCGAAGCGGGCGGCAGCGTCGAGCAGGAGACCCGCCAGTACGACCCCCAGTTGAATACCACCCATCCCATGCGCAGCAAGGAAGTGGCCAATGACTATCGCTACTTTCCGGAACCGGATCTGCTACCGGTGTCCATCGACCAAGCCTGGATCGAACAACTGCGCGCCACCATGCCGGAATTGCCCTGGCAGAAGCGGCATCGCTTTGCCCGTGACTATGGCTTGAGTGCCTACGATGCCGACCTGTTGTCCGGCTCGCGCGCCCTGGCTGATTATTTCGAGCAGGTAGTCCAGACCTGCGGCAACGCCAAGCTGGCCGCCAACTGGGTTCAGGTGGAACTGTTGGCCCAGTTGCACAGGAGCGGGATAACGATCGAGAACAGCCCGGTCTCCGCCGGCGACCTGGGTGAACTCATCGCCCGCATAGAGGACCAGAGCATTTCCGGGAAAATCGCCAAACGGGTATTCGAGGAGATGTGGCAGGGAGGGGGTAGCGCCGGGGAAATCATAACCCGCCAGGGACTGCAGCAAATCAGTGACGACGACCAACTGGAGGCCATGGTGCTGCAGGTGATCGAGCAACATCCCGAGCAGGTGGAAAAATACCGGGCCGGCGACCCGGCCCGGCGCAAGAAACTGCTGGGGTTCCTGGTCGGCCAGATCATGCAGGCGTCCCGGGGGCAGGCGAATCCGCGTCTGGCCAATGAATGGTTACTCAAAAAACTGCAAGGACCCGCGGAGTAACGCATGAAAAAAGACAAGGCCAAGGTACTGGACGAAGTATGGACAGAAGCGCGGGTCAAGGGTTTCCTGACCCTCACCTCCCACGACGAGATCGAAACCGATTTTCACATGCTGCTCAAGGCCTACCAGAGTATGCGAGCCGAGGATTTTGAGAAGTTTGTGGGTTTTTTCGTGGCCGAGGGCCGCAGTGTCAACGCCACCAACCCGGCCGGCGAAACCGTGCTGGCCATCGTCTCGCGACACCGTCGTTCCGGTGTTTATGCTGAAACCCTGCGCCGGGCGGGCGCTCACATGGGGTCGGGCACAGCGGTGGAGTGATCCCCGATACCGCTACCGGATCACTGCACGCCCAGTAGATCCGAAGGCGGGAATTCGCAGGTCAGCTTTTCTCCCAGCAGGGCTTCGATGTCGGGCAGCAGGAAGGCATCGTCTTCACTGGCGAAGCTGATGGAGATGCCGGTGGCTCCGGCGCGGCCGGTTCGCCCGATCCGGTGCACGTAGTCCTTGGGGTCTTCGGGCAGATTGAAGTTGACCACGTGGCTGATACTGTCCACGTGAATACCGCGTCCCGCCACATCGGTGGCCACCAGCACCTTGATGTCGCCCGACTTGAGTCGTTGCAGCGTGCGGGTGCGCTTGTGCTGCGGTATTTCACCGGACAGGACACCACAGCGGAAGCCACCGTTGCGCAGCCGCTCGTAGAGGCGCCGCACCTGGTCGCGACGATTGGCAAAGATGATCACGCTGCTGGCTTCCGGGGTGCGCAACAGGTTGGCCAATACCTTGAAGCGCTGGTCGCTGCGCAGCATGTATACGCGTTGCTCCACGGTGTCGATGGCTACCTGTTCCGGCTCGATGTCGATGTGCACCGGCTCAAAGGTCCACTGCCGGGCCAGGTTGATGACATCCTGGGCAAAGGTTGCACTGAACAACAGCGTTTGCCGATGGGATTTGGCCGGGGTAGCGCGGACGATGCGCTTCACCTGGGGAATGAAACCCATGTCCAGCATGCGGTCGGCCTCGTCCAGCACCAGGATTTCCACCCGGTCCAGAAACAGATCCCGGCGTCCCATGAAGTCCAGCAGGCGGCCTGGAGTGGCGACCAC